>CAZDXU010000001.1:0-6370 GCA_964509585.1 uncultured Actinomycetota bacterium
AAAAACCTGCTCAACCTTCTCATGCCCCTGGCAGTCTTTATCATCTTCCTTATCCCCTGGTATCTGTTGAAGCTCAGGCTGGGAATTCCGGCAGTAAGCACGGAGTGGGAGATGTTTCTGGGTAAAGGTTCGATGGACTTTGGCAGGGCGGCAGCGGTTATGGGCCGGCAGTTCCTGCTGTCGGCCTATGATTCCACCAGGGCGGTGCTGGGCTCATTCTACGGTCCGTTGTGGGTGCTTATGCTTATAGCCATGTTTTTCAGGCTGAAGCAGCATTTCAGGGATTATAACTGGATCTTTTTTGTATTTATTGCTGCAGGCATGATCTCTATATTTGCCTCCCTTGCCGCCATACCCGACTTTGCAAATTCCGCCGAAAGGTATATACTTCACCTTTTCCCGGTGACATATTACTGGGTCATGACAAATTCTATAGGGAAAAGCCTTAAAGATTGGAAGGGTAATGCCGTATGAGCTGGTGGGCAGTATTACTTATAGTAACCGCAGGGGCTCTGTTTTCTGCCTTCCTGGCATATATCTACAGGATCGAGCCATTTAACTTCCGGTTAAGTGATATAAGGATGGATATCCTGCTGCCGGGGTCGGGAAAAGAGGGCAAAAAGCTTTTTACCATCCTCCATCTTTCCGACTTTCACCTGAGGCAGACTTTCAAGGGAAGGAAGCTTTATGATTTCATCCAGACACTTACAGATGAGGAATATGATTTCATCTTTATAACCGGCGACATGCTGGAAAGCATGGCAAATGCCGGCTATCTGGCGGAGATGCTGAGGCCGCTTAAGTCAGCATGGGGAAAGTTTGCCGTACTGGGAGTCCATGATCATTACCACAAAGCCCTGTATGAGTTTGCCCGGAATATGCTTAAGAGGAAGCGCAGCTATAAGAGGTCAAATGATACCGGAAAGCTGGCCAGTATCCTGGCAGAGGCCGGAGTAGAGGTTCTGGATAATGCCGCCCGGGAGATCGCCCTCGGCTTTGAAGGCATGGAGAAGATGGAGCTTATAGGCCTGGACGACCCGGTAATAGAGGAGCTGGATATAAGGAAAGCCTTCCGGGGGCTGGATCCGGCAACCGAAGATGATATGGCGGATGATCCAGGTTTCAAGCAGCTTGAAGAAGATGTGTTTATGCCCGGAACCTGCGGAATGCACAGGCTCAACCGTAAAGGAGTTTTGAGGCTGGTGCTTCTCCATACTCCGGATGCCCATGTCATATCCGCCCTGCATAATAAAGATGCAGACATCATACTTTCCGGCCACACCCACGGAGGACAGGTAAGGCTGCCGGCAATAGGTGCCCTCATATCCGGCTGCCGGCTGAGGACAAAATATGCTGCCGGACTCTTTTACTTCAAAAAGTTCATCCTGTTTGTATCCAGGGGGCTGGGTGAAGGCAAGTATTCCCAGTTCAGGTGCCTGTGTCCCCCGGAAGCAGTAAGGATAACCGTATACGGGGCGGAAAAGTGATTGGAAATCTTCTTCCCCGTCTTATATAATATTGCAATATTTTTATTTCCAGAAAGGTGATGTTGATGAAGTCAAAAGCTGTATTTATATTTGCTGCCATGCTTGTGTTGATATTATTTATATCCTTTACTGTCTCCTGCAGGAAGGAAGAGCCTGCTGTCCAGAATGAGGCGGAAGAGACTGCGGGTACCGCAGAGGAGTCTCCGCAGGATGAAGCGGAAGAGACAGAAGAGGATGCCTCAGGCGAGGAGGAAGACAGCCAGGGACCGGAAGAAGAACCAGTGCAGGAAGAAGATGAAGAAGAGGCAGAGATACCCGGAGAAATAACCGCAAAAATCGATGAAGCGGACAGCCTTTTTGCTGACGGGCTGTATGCGGAAGCCTCCCAGGCCTACCGGAATGCCGGGATCGCCATCGAGGGTTCCGAGCTTCCTGATGAGACAAAGGCAGGACTCCTGGCGCAGATAGAACCCAATCATAGCCAGGCCCAAAGCATTATGGATACGGCCAGGATGCATCACAGCAATGCCATGACCCTTATCTATGAGAAGAGGTATGATGAGGCAGAGGCGGAGCTGAATTCCGCCCTTGACATATATCCAAAATACCAGACAGCTATAGATGCGCTGGAATCGCTTGAAGATATAAAGGGTCTGCAATAGAATCTATATAAGGTTTTACAAAATAGACAGGGAAGACCATGGCAAAAATAGGGGGCGGATGCCCGGGACAAAATACGGCATACCTTAAGGATTTTAAGACCAATATAGTGCCCTGCCCCAAATGCGGGAATGAAGTGGAGTTCTTTGCCGATGAGAGGAAAGTCATATGTCCCAGGTGCAAGTCTAATATATTCAGGGTAAATCCCCAGGTAATAAAGTATGATAATGGCAGACTGACATTCAGCGGCACTGATAAAAGCTGCCTTGACTGGTGCGGGGGCTGCCTTAACCGGAAAGACTACCAGGACATAGAGGAAAACAACAGGCGCATAGAGGCCAAAAAAGAGGACCTGGAGAGGCTTGTCTCGCAGGTGAGGCCGGAAGACAGGGAAATAGTGGACCTTTTTATTGAAGCATTCAAGAAAAGCATAAACTCGCCCAAACTTATTGACGACAGGATACTGGATACATTATCAGAGAAGGACCCGGACCTCTTTTTCAGGGCCAGGAATTATTACCTGGATTTTTTGAATGGTTAATAAACCTTACTCCATGATCTAAAATTGGCCGCAAAAAACAGAAATAAAAAACGGAAGAACCCCCTGATAAGGATTACCGCATTCATAATCCTCATACTGATAATAGGGTTTTTCATATTCTATGCCATTGATAATCCCGGCTTCCTGCAGGGCATCTTTGGCAGACAGCAGGAAGAGGAGCCGGAAAAGACGGAGGCTTCTCCCGGAGACGATGGCGGTACCCTGGAACATACTGTATCCGACATGCAGGAGGAGCCGGCCCGGACAGAGCCTTCTTTATGGCAGAAAGTAATTGTATTTTTCCGGGACAAGTTCGACCCTCCCATTGAGCAGGAAAGCTACCCTTCCAGGCTTGCCATAAATATCTATTTTGCACAGACTGGCGAGGAAAAGATACTGGCAGCAGAAAAAAGGACAGTTATCGCCGGCAATCCCGGCAATGCCCTCAAAGGAGCCATGGAGGAGCTCCTGAAGGGACCCCTGCAGGACTATCACTACCCTGTCATACCGGCAGGAACAGAGCTCCTGGGCTCAAGGGCGGCTGACGGGGTGGCAGAGATAGACCTTTCCGGGGAATTCCTGGATAATGCGCTGGATAACCGCATACTTGATGAATATATAGTATACAGCATCGTCAATACTGTTACGGAGATCCCTGACATAAGGGGGGTCATTTTCTTTCTGGAGGGAAGGAGGATAACTACCTATGGGAATATGGATCTTTCCATTCCGCTTATACATAACCAGGACCTTCTGGAAGTATCAGAGTAGAGAATAACGGTAGGTATAGCGGTGGTTATATTTTTTATTGATTATATCCAATCAATTATATATGATTAGACAGGGTGATCCAATTGAGCAAGATAAATATATCTTTAGATAAAGAATTCTTAAAAAGACTGGACCAGTATTCCCGTCATGAAGGCAAGACCCGTTCCGGCTTTATCAGGGAAGCAGTAACAGATTATATGACAGATCTGGACAGCATGAAAGAGCTGGAAGAGAAGAAGAAAAAAGTCCAGGAGGCAAAATCTTATTTCAGGGATCTGGCAGACAAGAATAGAGGCTGGGATGGTGTCTCCGAGATCAGGAAATGGCGTGACAGGCAATAATGCGGGAGTCTAGATGCACTATATACTTGATAGTTCAGTAATAATCAAATGGTTCAGTCATCTTGATGAGGATGATGTGGAGCAGGCATCGATGCTGCTGGATCTTTTGGGAGAGAATATGGCAGAGATCTCAATACCGGATCTTTCCATTTATGAAGTGGGTAATGCCTTAAAGCACAATAAGAATTTTACTCCTGAAGAAGTAAAAAACATTATTGGCAGGCTGATGGATATGGGGCTGGATGTAGTAGAGGTTACAAAGGACCTCATCAGTAAAGCTATTGGTATTGCATATGAAGAAGACATCACGGTATATGATGCAATATTTATTTCCATTGCCGATCATCTGATGACACCTCTGGTCACGGCGGATGACAGGCAATATAAGGCAGCTAAAAAGGGCAATATTATAAGATTAAATAATATCAGATATCAGGGAAAGGAAAACACTTGAAGATACTGGTAACCGGCGGAGCAGGTTTTATTGGCTCTAATGTGGCAGACGGGCTGATAGGGGAAGGCCATGAGACTGTAATAGTGGACGACCTTTCAAACGGCAGGGAGGAAAACATACCTGATAAGGCAGTTTTCTATAAGGTCGATGTCAGGGGCAGGGAACTGGAGGATGTATTCAGGAAAGAAAAGCCTGATATGGTGATCCACAATGCAGCCCAGCTGTCGGTAAGGGTATCTGTGGAACAGCCGCTCCTGGATGCAGATATAAATATCATAGGCGGGCTGAACCTTATTGATATATGCAAGAGATATGAGGTAAAAAAAATAATATTTGCCTCTTCCGGGGGCACGGTCTATGGCGAGCAGCAGGTATTTCCTGCTGATGAATCACATCCCCTGGCGCCCATTTCACCCTATGGAGTGGCAAAGCTGGCCACTGAGCATTACCTTTATTATTACTACAGGGCTTTTGGGGTAGGCTATATATCACTAAGATATGCCAATATATACGGTCCCCGCCAGGATCCCCACGGCGAGGCCGGGGTAGTGGCTATATTCTCAAAAAAAATGCTGGCCGGAGAGACGCCTGTTATAAACGGGGATGGGCTGCAGACCAGGGATTATGTGTATGTGGGCGATGTGGTAAAGGCAAATCTTGCTGCGGTTGAGTCTGGTTTTACGGGACCGGTAAATATCGGTACCGGCAGGGAGACCGACGTTGCGGCCCTTTTTAATGTATTGAAGGATGCCGGCGGAAGGGATATCAAGGAGAAGCACGGCCCGTCAAAAGCGGGCGAGCAGAGAAGGAGCGTGCTTGATAACAGCCTGGCCGGGAAAGTTTTCGGATGGAAACCGGAGGTATCCATAGAGGAGGGTCTCAGGCTTACCTATAAGTGGTTTGAGGAGAACAGGTAGCGGTGCCGGTATGAAAAAAATTGTTTATACAACCCATTCCAGGAACCAGATCAAGCTTAGAAATATCTTGGAAAAGGATATTGAGAAAACACTCAAGAATCCATTATCAATCCAGAAATCAGAATCTAATAGAAAAGTTGCCCAGAAAATATATAATATAGAGGGTAAAAAGAATTTGTTAAGAATTATTTTTGCAGAGACTGAAAATCAAATAGAAGTTATCACTGCGTACAGGACAACAAAAATAATGAAATATTTAAAAGGAAATTGATATGGATATAAGATATGATCAGGTCTCGGATGCACTATATATAAGATTGAAAGAGAATAAGTACTCTGAGAGCGATGAAATAAATAGCAATATAATCCTGGATTTTGATAAAGATAAAAATGTCATCGGAATAGAGATACTTGATGCTTCCAAATACCTGGATATGGATGAGCTTTCATCAGTGAGATTTGAAGTAAGCAAGAAGATCGATAAAGTCTCATAATTTATTATTGGCCCGGCCTGAAAGAGGTGAAAATATTAAAGGAAAGAAAGTCCTGAACATAGTCCCCACCCCCTTCTTTGCCGACCGGGGATGCCATATGCGCATACTGGGGGAGATGAAGGCTCTGGAAAAATACGGCTACCGGAATATCATAGTCACCTACCATAACGGCCGCGACCTGGAAGGGATAGATATCAGGAGGATAATAAATATCCCCTGGTATAGAAAACTGGAGGCGGGACCATCCATACATAAGTTCTATATAGACTTCCTCCTGTTTTTCAAAGCTGCTGCCGTCTATATCAGGGAGAAACCGGATATCATCTACGGCCACCTTCATGAAGGCGCTTTTGTGGGGGGCCTGGTAAAGTACCTTTTGACTTTTGGCAGGGCTCCCCTGGTATTTGATGTGCAGGGAAGCCTTACCGACGAGCTGGATACTTTTGACTGGCTCAAGGGTAAAAAAGTCATAAGGTGGTTTTTCCACACCCTGGAGAAGTTCATATGCTCCATGCCTGACTTCTTTATATGCAGTTCCGTATCCAATGGGGATATAATAAAGCAGCGGTTCAACAAGCCTGATGACATGGTAAGAGTAGTCATAGACGGCGTCCATACCGACTTCTTTGACAAACCCCCCAGAAAAGGATTAAAAAAGGATCTTGGCATACCTGAGGATGCCCCCCTTATAATTTTCACCGGGGC
>CAZDXU010000002.1:0-10843 GCA_964509585.1 uncultured Actinomycetota bacterium
TCGAACTATCCCGGCTTAAAGAAGACAATGATTTCATAAGGATAAGGGGGGCAGATATCCATTATGTGGAAAAGGGCAGCGGTGACCATACCCTTATCCTGCTGCATGGGATAGGAGGGGGCGCCTTCACTTTCAGGCATAATATCGCGGCGCTGGCTGATTCCGGCTACAGGGTATTTGCCCTGGACCTTAAGGGCTTCGGCTTTTCTGAGAAGGTCCCGGATTCAGATTACTCCCATACCGAACAGGCCAGGATAGTGCTTGATTTCATGGAAAAAAAGGAAATTCAAGAAGCTGCCATTGCCGGGCATTCCATGGGAGGGAGGATAGCCCTTATATGCTATGACCTGGACCCGGAAAAGTTTGAAAAGATGATCCTTATCGACAGCGCCGGACTGGAGGAAAGCTCTCCCCCGGTCTTTTCGGGGCTTCTCACAAAACCGGTGGTTGATATCATCTATTACAACCTGTTTGTAAGACAAGATAATTTCAGGGATTTTTTGGGATCTGCTTTTTATGATACAGGCTTCGTAGATGCCCGGGTGGCCGGATTATACCTTGAACCTTTCAGGATAAAAGATGCAAATATCGCCTATGTCTCAATGCTTAAGGGAAATGTCCCTTACGACATCGAGGCAGTGCTCAGCAAAGTAGATATCCCTGTCCTTATTATCTGGGGTAAAAATGATACCTGGATAAGCCTGGATAATGCATACAGGTTCAATTCGCTCATCAAAGGATCAAAACTAAGTATAATCGATAAGGCAGGTCATGTACCCATGGAAGAACAGCCGGAAGCTGTAAATAAAGCAATGCTTGATTTCCTACGATAAATCAGCAGGACGGACAGGTAGTTTTTTCATTTACTAGTTTGATCAACCCGGCAAGCTTTTCATCATCTATATCCTGCAGGGACCTTATCTTTATGTGCCTCATGGTCTTTCCGCTGCCCGGGAAGAGCGAAATCTCTTTTTCATCCAGCCCATTTATGGAAAAACCAAGGTTCACACTATCCTTAAATGATCCGATATAGAATTTTCCTCCTGCAAAGACCGGTACACCCCATTTCATCTCTTCACTTACTCCCGGCACAGTCTTTTGTAGAATCTTCCTTATATAGATGCAGATCTCTTTCTGGGGACTTTCCTGTTTCTTGATATATTCGTCGACCTTATTCTTCATTTCTAACTTCCCTTGCTTGATAACACTATATTTTCCCTGGTAAGGAAGCGGGTAAGGATAATAATTACTGTCCATAATACAGCAGTCCCGGCCAGAAACCACAATGAGAAATCCCAGGAAACAAGATCGATCCCGCCGGCGGCCACACCTATGGGTATTCCCATCATCAGCCCGAAACCTATTATAAAAGAAGGAGCTATGGCTGTGTCCGGATTTCCAGCCAGGGAAAAAAGTATGATAAACAAAAGAGTCCCCAGAAGCAGCAGGGGGTCCCATACCAGGCTCACCAAAAACAGGGGCAGTGGAAATATGAAACTTCCAGAAGCAGGCACGATCACAGAAAGGTTGACAGCAAGTACTACTATCATGGTGGAAAGCACTGATATAAGATAGGCGGGTACAAATATAGCCAGGCTTTTACCGATCCATAATTGTCCTGGAGTGATGGCGGCCGCAATCAGGGTAGAAATGATCCCCTCTGCCTTTTCCCTTGCCAGCTGCAGGCCGGAAAACCCCCAGATAAAGACCATGATTATGAGCAGGGGGATGAAAAATGTCAGCAGGCCTATTATAAGTTCCAGGGCAGGACGGGCTTCTGCCAGACCCACCCATAGCTGGCGGGAAAGAAGTATGCTGGTTATGACAGATGCGGCTGCTGTTATCAAAAAGGACATGATGCATATGATAAGAAAAGCCCTGGTCCCAAACATCTCCCGGGCATCCCTTTTAAATATGATAAATGTTTTTCTCAAACCAGGCTCCTAATATGACAGCACCACTTTTTCCCTGGATATGCGCGGCGCAAGAACTAAGACTATTGCCCCCATTATTATGACAAAGCCCAGGTTAGCCAGCATAAACTGCCATGAAGTATAGTCCATTATGCTGCTGCGCAGCATGACCTGGATCACCAGGTTTATGAAAAGTGGCAGAAATACCTGGGCTATCATATTGGCAGTTACCGGTTTGTTTATAAGCCCTACCTGGTATACCAGCAGTCCCAGGCAAAAATACATGGCAGGATATATTATGAGACCGATAAGGAGTATCCACGGATCTGCCAGAAAGCCCACAGCCGGTACAAAATAGATAAGGTTTACCGCCAGAAGTGTGCCCAGGGTAAAGACTGTTCCCGCTATAAGACCCGGGATGAAGACCGACAATGTCTTTCCCAGCCATATCTGCCTTATCTCCAGGTTTGTCGCCAGGAGCGACTGTATATTGCCCCTTGCCTTTTCCCTTATCATGGATGTAAAACCCAGGGCATTAAGGTTTACCCCCAGCCCTATAATAGATGCAGAGAACAGGGTTACTCCCAGGTATACCTGGAGTTTAGCCATATCAGGGGCCGTTTTTTCCAGTTCCGGACCGATAAGGAGTATACCGAATAATACGACCAGGCCTGCTGTCAGAAGCAGCGAGACTCCATACCAGATAAATGCTACTGACCTGGAACTGAAGTTATTCCTTATACCTGCAGAGACCAGTGATCCTAAATGCTTCATTTTTCCTCTGCCTCCTTCAGGATTTTGGAGTACATCTCTTCCAGGGTCGCTTCTTGTTTTATAGCTTCATCTACCTCTACCCCATGACCTGACAGGGCATTCAGGATCTCCGGGGTACCGATTCCTTCATCCGGCAGGAATACAAGCTTTCTCTCCTGGAATTTTCTTAAGCCAAGAGCGGGATCTTTTTTGATATCGTCTATGACTTTACGGGGAATGTCAGACACTGTCTTGATGACAAGCCCCATCTTTCCCATCTGCCGGCGCAGATCTTCCAGTTTCCCGTATAGTTTTATCTCTCCCCTGTCGATTATGGCTATGCGGTTACAGATGCGCTGCACTTCATCCAGGTTGTGTGAGCTCAGGAAGATGGTCTTTTTTTCTTTTTTTGCCAGGTCCAGCATTATTTTCCTTATCTGGATCTGTCCTGAAGGGTCTACCCCGGAAGTAGGCTCATCAAGGATAAGTAATTCCGGATCATGGACCATGGACCTGGCCAGGGCCAGCCGCTGCCTCATTCCGGTGGAGTATGTGTGTACCTTATCATCACCCCTGCCGGTAAGCTCCACCAGGTCGAGCAGCCGGTCTATATTTTCATCACCTTTATAGGCATCATATATACTGGCATAGAAAACCAGGTTCTCCCTGGCGGTCATGCCATCATAAAGGCCGTCCAGGTCCAGTACAAAACCTATCTTTTTTCTGGTCCCGGGATCATGGATATCCCGGTCCAGTACTTCAAGGTTTCCTGAATCAGCTTCAAAAAGACCCAGTATTATCCTTATGGTAGTAGTCTTTCCGGCACCGTTGGGTCCCAGGTAGCCGAATATATCACCGGTTTCCACAGAGAAACTAATACCTTCAAGTACCCTGTTTTTGCCCAGGTCTTTACGGATCTTTTCCAGTTTTAATGCTGTACTCATCTTATACCTGCCTTTGTTCCTGGCTATGCCTGGACCTATATTTTACTATATCTCTGTTGCTATATCCCGGAACAGGTTCAAATATTGATGTATTGATCCAGGCGATCATCTTTTACACCTTTCACTTATTATATTCCTGAACTTGTCTGTCTCTTCCCGGGAATGGAGCAGGAAAGCATATACTACATCTTTTCCTGTCACGCTGTCAGAAGCTTCAAATGATATGCAGAGGCCCTCTGTTACTTTATTTATAATCGGTATGACATAGGGGATCACCAGCCAGAGTCCTTTTCTTTCCCAGCCTTTTCCCATCCTGATATCTTTTATGTCAACCATCCTGACGATCTCGGTGTCCCCTGCTTTGCCATCAGTAAAGGCCATCACATTTGCTCCCTCCCACAGGATGATGGCGCCTGTACCGCTTATGGCGTAGTGGAGGAAAAGGATCCCGATAATCAGTAAAAGATAGACAGGCTTTCCCAGTGCCAGGGGAAATATGATGGCAGGTATTATAAGGAAAAGCAGGATCGACTGTGTGAGTATCCAGGTCCTGTATATTGCCGGACCGATGCGGGGGCCGGTAATGGAAATATTATCATCACCTATTTTTATCCTTACCCGACTGCCGAACCTGGAGCTGGTCCTGTAATGATATCCCTCAAATATCTCATTTTTCATCATAGCCAATAAACCTTTTTTTTAAAAAGAATACCAAAATCACCTGGAAATTGTAATATAATTTACATTTATCGTTTAAGCTTTGACATAGCAGTGTCTATTACTTAAAATTAGATTTTTAGTTTAGGGCCATACTATCCCGGGAAAGGCTAATGAATAATAATACTGTTAAGAGATCAGACTTTATAAGGGAAATAATAAGAAAGGACCTTGGGGAAGGAAAGAACGGCGGCAGGGTCCACACCAGGTTTCCGCCCGAACCAAACGGCTGCCTTCATATAGGACATGCCAAGTCCATCTGCCTTAATTTCGGCCTGGCGCAGGAATTAGGGGGAAAATGCAATCTGAGGTTTGATGATACCAATCCCACAAAGGAAGAGCTGGAATATGTGGAATCCATAAAAAAGGATGTCATGTGGCTTGGCTTTGACTGGGAGGACCGGGAATATTATGCTTCTGACTATTTTGACAGGCTGTATGAATTTGCTGTCACGCTGATAAAAAATGGCAGGGCATATGTATGCGACTTAAGTGCTGAAGAGATCAGACAGTATCGGGGTACCCTCACCGAACCGGGAAAGGACAGCCCCTACCGGGACAGGAGCGTGGAGGAAAACCTTCAACTCTTTGAAGAGATGAAGGAGGGAAAGCATAGTGACGGCACCCGGGTGCTCAGGGCAAAGATAGACATGGCCTCCCCCAACCTTAATATGAGGGATCCCATAATCTACAGGATACTGCACAGGGAGCACCACCGCACCGGAAAAAAATGGTGCATATATCCTACTTATGACTGGGCGCACGGACAGTCTGATTCAATTGAGGGGATCACCCATTCCATATGCACCCTTGAATTCGAGGACCATCGCCCCCTTTATGACTGGTTCATAGAAGAGCTGGGAATACACCATCCCCGCCAGATAGAATTTGCCCGGCTAAACCTTAACTATACGGTCATGAGCAAGAGAAAACTCCTGCAGCTGGTAGAGGAAGGCCATGTGAATGGATGGGATGATCCCAGGATGCCCACCCTTTCGGGGATAAGGAGGAGGGGCTATACCCCGGAGGCAGTACGGAATTTCTGTAATGAGATAGGCGTGGCCAAAGCCGACAGCACTGTAGATATCGCCCTTCTTGAATATTTCGTAAGGGAAGACCTCAATAAGAAGGCTTTGAGGAAAATGGCCGTCATAGATCCTTTAAAAGTGGTAATAGATAACTATCCTGATGACAGTTCTGAAGAGCTTGATGCTGTGAACAACCCGGAAGATGAATCCCATGGCATCAGAAAAGTGCCTTTCTCAAAAGTGCTTTATATCGAAAAAGAGGATTTCATGGAAGACCCGCCAAAGAAATTCTACCGGCTGGCTCCGGGCAGGGAGGTCAGGCTGAGATATGCATATTTCATCAGATGCAGTGAAGCCATAAAGGATGCCGGGGGGAATATAACAGAGCTCCGCTGCACCTACGATCCCGCTACCAGGGGCGGAGACTCTCCTGACGGAAGAAAGGTAAAGGCTACCCTGCACTGGGTCTCGGCAGAGCATTCCATACCTGCAGAAATAAGGCTTTATGACAGGCTGTTTACCTGTGAGGACCCATTAAAGACTTCAGAAGGCAGGGATTTTACTTCAAACCTGAATCCTGGATCACTTAAGACGGTAAGGGAATGCAGGCTGGAACCGTCACTGGGAAGACTGTCCCCCGGTGAGATCCACCAGTTTGAAAGGCTGGGTTATTTCTGTGTGGACCCCGATTCCAGTAAAGATATGCCGGTGTTTAACCGTACGGTCACGCTAAGGGACCAGTGGGCAAAGATAAGAGAGAAAGCCAATTCCTGATATCAAAACAGTTCGCAGAGCTTATTATCCCTGAGTATCCTTACTATATGGTCCACGGCTTTCCCGGGGTCGTCAAAGACTTTATACATCTCCCTGTCTTCAGGACTGATGGTCTTAAATTCCTTTAACAGGCAATGGTCCATCCAGTCAGTCAGGCCTCCCCAGTATTTGCTTCCGAAAAGGGCGATGGGAAAATGCTCTATCTTGTGTGTCTGGGAAAGAGTAAGGGCTTCGAACAGCTCATCCAGGGTGCCGAAACCTCCGGGAAAGATGATATATCCTACCGAGTACTTTACAAACATCATCTTGCGGACAAAAAAGTAATGAAACTCCATGGAGATATTCTGGTACTTATTAGGTTCCTGCTCGAAAGGCAGCTCGATATTACAGCCTATGGATGTGCCTCCGGCCTCATATGCCCCCTTATTGGCAGCTTCCATGATCCCGGGACCTCCGCCGGTGATGACTCCCAGGCCCTTTTTTACCAGGAGGGCTGCTGTCTCTTCGGCCGCTTTGTAATAAGGGTCATCGGGTTTGGTCCGGGCGGAACCGAATATGGATATGCAGGAACCCAGTCCAGCCAGGGTATTGAAACCCTCCACAAATTCTCCCTGTATCCTTAAAACCCTCCAGGGATCTGAATGTATAAACTCTCCATCCCTTTCTGGTGTTTTCAGGACTTCATTATCTTCGAATCGTCCCGGGGTCTTTTTCTTCATCTTAAATTCCTTTTCAAATAGGTTTTTATTCTTTTACTATATAATACCATACCGGCTTACCGATTATGACCGATTATACTAAAGCCGGATTTGAAAAAACAGCGCCAGTGCATATAATATCTTTAAATAGAAATGGCAGGAGAAATAGATGACAGGAAAAAAACAGCTGGAACCGGATAAGGAATACCTGGGGATACCCCGCAGGGAGATACCCTGGTATCCTCATATAGATAAACAGAAATGTGACGGGTGCGGCACCTGTGTGGAGTTCTGCAAACTGGGCACATTTTTATATTCTGATGAAAAAGATAAGGCAGAGGTTGCCAGTCCATATAGCTGCGTGGTGGGCTGTATCGGCTGCGAGGATAAATGCCCCAATAATGCCATAAGCTTTCCCTCGACCGAAGTCATCGATAAGGTCAGGAAAAAATACGGCGTTTGATATAAAAAAATCCTGCCCCCGGACCACGATATGAAAAGGCCAGACAATAGAAGGTTTTCCTCTGAATCACTGGTGCTGGGAATAATATCTATTATCTCCGGACTGTTATTATTCTTCCTCATGCCCTCAAAACCTTTGGGACCCAATCTTATAGATTTGATCAATCCCGAAGAAGAGTTCTTAAGATATGCCTTTATATTATTCCTGCTTCTTTTGTTTGGGGTAGTGTCAGCAGGTACTTCCATCGTGGCTATAGTTACAGGTATTAAGGATTATAAGGGAATAGACAGGGGGCTTTATATCCACAGGGGCAAAAAGATATACGCTGCCGGACTTGTGTTTGGCATAACAGGGTTATCCCTGCTTATTGCCATCCTGGCCATGTGGAGCTTTTTCTAGTCCTTCTATCCTGTTAATATAACTTTTAACATCAAACTTTGACCGGGCTCCATTATAGCTCATATACCTTATCTTCCCGAATACTGCCCTTTCTCCCCAGGCCCTGTCATGTACACCTCCCATACTCCAGGCTATGCCCGCATAGCCGTTAGGGTCCCTCCCGTCGAGGCTGTATTTATCATTAAGGTAGATAGCTGTCTCCTGCGCCTCGTCCGGGGACGGGCTCCATTCCAGTATCTTCTTAGCCCAGTACATCCTCATATAGCCGTGCATCCTGCCGGTAATCACCATCTGGGACTGGGCTGCATTCCATAGCCGGTCATGGGTCAGGGACCCTTCCAGCTTGCCTGCTTCATAAATATATTCCCTGGGATCTCCCCTGTGATCATCAAGAGTTTTCCGGGCCCATGAGGGAAAGCCCTCAAAGGAATCATAATTGCTGTTATAGTAGCAGTAATTATCTGAGAGCTCCCTCCTTATGATAAGCTGCTCCAGGAATGGATCCCTGTCAGCATCGCCTGCATTGCTGTCCAGGACTTCCATGGCTATTCTCTGGGCAGAGATATTGCCGAAGTGAAGATATGGGGAAAGACCTGACTGCATATCATTATCAGGGTTATTCCTCTTGCTCCCATAACCATCTATCCTACCGCCGATAAAGGAGTCAAGTGTCTTCTGTGCTCCCTTTTCCCCGGGTTCTATGACATCTACTTCACCTACCGACCGGTCAGTCCTGATACCCTCTAATATTTTTTCAAAATCTACTTGCGGCTGTTTCAGAGAGTTCTCTTCCCTATTTTCCTTAAGGGGCGGGAAATCTTCCAGAAAATCACCTAGTGCCCTGTTTATCTTCGGCCTAAGGGTATAGGCGCCGTATTCCTGTTTTTGTGAAGCATGCCGGCAGGGCACTATATTATGGGCATCTACTTCATAAAAAGGTATGCTGATTTTTCCAGCTACATCAGACTTCCACTTTCTCTTTATGCTTAAGGGGTCGAAATCGGTGACCAGCGTCCCGATATTGTTTTTCCTTACAAACTCAGGAATTTTTTCCACCGGGTCACCATTCAGCAGGCAGAATGGTATGTTTTTTTTCATCAGTTTTTCATATACCTGCTTTAATCCTTTAAGCATAAAGGCAAAATGCCTGATATTGGCGCCCGGATAATCCTCTGCCAGGCAGAAACAGACCAAAAGCGGCGCCTTTCTTTCCTGTGCCAGCTGCCTGGCATAAATAATGGCCCAATTGTCAGATACCCTCTGATCGCGGCTCATCCAGTATGCTGCCGCATTCCCTGCAGGTTCTTTACTGTTTAATCTTTTTATCCTATTTGGATTTACATCCATGATAGTTTTCCGGGATGTCTTTGTAATGTCCTGATTAATTATTATAACATCCTGATATATTATTTAAAAAAGCATTTGATTAATATTATTAACATTATAGAATAAACATAATACGCTTTTTAGCGGACGGGTCAAAAGCATTTATCATTTTTAAAAATGGGAGGTAAAAATGTCCGAAAGGAAGATCACATTCCCCTATCTCAGGCGCTTTAACGGAGTAATGGCGGGACTGCACTTCGTGCAGGCATTATTCATGCTGGTAATGGGGCTTATCATTACCCAGATAAAGGATTTCAAACTGCCGGTGGAGTATTATTTCCAGTCCTTTGATACGGAAAAGATGCGCCTTTTCGTAGACTCGGATTTAATAGGCTCCATACCTATAGGGGTATTTGTGTCTGTTTTCCTGTTTTTGTCTGCAATTGCCCATTTTCTGGTAGTGCTGCCGGGCATAAACAAATTCTACAATACCAGCCTGGAGAAAGGCATAAACTACTTCAGGTGGTATGAGTATGCACTGTCTTCATCGGTGATGATAGTCATCATATCCATGCTTTTCGGGGCCAGGGATATAGGCACCATAGTGGCCATAGTAGGTCTTAATGCCACCATGAACCTTCTGGGGCTGATGATGGAGCTGCACAACCAGACTACTGAAAAGACAAGCTGGACCTCATTTGTCATAGGAAGCTTCTCCGGGGCCATACCCTGGGTGGTCATCCTTCTTTATTTCCTGGGCTCAGCTGTCAAGACACCGGGTGTTCTGGAACAGATACCCTGGTTTGTATATGCCATATTCGGCACCTATTTTGTACTTTTTAACCTGTTCCCCATAAACATGGTTCTCCAGTATAAAAAAGTGGGAAGATGGAAAGACTACCTGTATGGCGAGAGGGGCTATATAATCTTGAGCCTGGTAGCCAAGTCGCTTCTGGCCTGGCTGGTATTTGCAGGCACCATGCAGCCGGCATAGATAAAGTAATATTTGGATGAAATAAACTGACATGTCTTAGATGAGCTATATAAATATTTCAGTACATGCCGCATTCTGGCTGCTGGGGTTTTTAATACTCTGGAAAATTCCCCTGTGTCAAAAACTGCCTGGGGATAATATCATATCTTCTGTGCGGGAAGACATATCTGTTATCATACCTGCCAGGAACGAGGAGAAAAATCTTCCCAAACTCCTTGATTCCCTGGCAGTCCAGACCCAAAAACCCGGGGAGGTAATAGTAGTAGATGATGACTCAACAGACAGCACCTCCGGGATTGCAGAGGATCATGGTGCCAGGGTCATAAGACTGAAAGACCTGCCCCGGGGATGGGTGGGTAAATCCTGGGCCTGCCATAACGGGGCCATGAAGGCTGAAGGCAGGCATATTCTTTTCCTGGATGCCGATACTTCACTGGAAAGAAACGGGATAGAGAAAATAGCAGACTGTTTAGACAAGCAAAAAGGCGTGATATCTATCCAGCCTTACCACAGGATAAAAAAGCTTTATGAGAACCTGTCCTTATTCTTCAATATAATACTCATAGCCGGAATGGGTGCATTTACCCCTTTAAGTAAAAAACCTATTGGTGCTTTCGGTCCCTGTCTCCTGTGCAGTTTAGATGATTACAAGAAAATAGGGGGACATAAAAGCATCAGGGGGAAGGTCATGGAGGATATCGAGATCGGCAAGAAGTTTTTAAGGCAGGGAATAAAAGTAAACTGCATGGGAGGAAAAGGCACCATTGATTTCAGGATGTATCCAGGAGGGTTTATGGATGTGGTAAGGGGCTGGTCAAAAAGCTTCAGCTCCGG
>CAZDXU010000003.1:0-5081 GCA_964509585.1 uncultured Actinomycetota bacterium
GAGCATAAGGTTATCCCTGGGGAAACACTTTACTGTAAGAGCTGTCCCCAGGATCTTCACGTCACCCCTCAATGGCTTTATATTGGGGCTGATCGAACCGATCCTTCCTGCCGCCTCATAGACCGTAGCTGCCCCTATATCCTTGAAAGATCCGATTGTCTTCTTATCCAGCCTGTTTACTTTAGTATGAATATGTATCACTCTTTTCTCCTTAGATATTTCCTATTTTCTATATTTTTATACTTTTTTGTTCCAGGTATTTTTTAAAAAAAATGTAATTTTTTTATAGATCATGAATTCTGTCCGGCACACTTATAACTCAATATATTATATCAAAATTATAATTCTAATATATTCAATTGTCAAATAATATCTCTTGCAAATACAGCGCACTGCTCCGCAATCATGATCTATGACTTCTTTCGTCACCCCGCATTCCGTCATAATTTGCACAGACGCTAAGGCACTTATCATAGGTTGCCGCCCATGACAGTTCTACAGGACTAAACTGTCTTAAAGCATTATGGACAGCTTCAGCAGTGATCTCTTCCGGAGGCATGATATTTTTGGTTATACCCAGGTACTTGGGGCCTTCCACCCCCACAAGGGCACCCCACTTTGCCCAGTCGCATCGCAGCCTATCCAGTTTTCCAAATTCAAAGATCTTATCCTCTATCTCAAACGTGGACTTTTCTTTCCTGCTTATGGCATTTACCGGGCAGGCATCCACACATCTGAAGCACTTTTTACACAGCGGTGGCCCTTCATAGACAGGGTCCGGGTCTAATGCAGCATCGGTGATTATGGAGACAAACCTCTGGGTCAATCCATATTCCGGAGTCATCACTTCACCGCACCATCCAATCTCGCCCAGTCCTGCGGCTGCAGGATCAAACCTGCTGCCGTTCACAGTTACGGCAAAGCCCCTGTCGCTTCTATTCACCAGGGCGGTACCGAATGAATCCAAAACCGGTACCGCATCATATCCTTCCCTGTTTAGGAATCTCACCATACCAAAAGCCAGGGAGTTCAGCTCGTTAAAGGCAATCTTATTTGCAAAACGGGTATAAGAGACAAAATTCTCTGCCGGCGGTTTTGCCGCTCTTTCTATGACTGCTGCGGGATAGTGCAGCCCCAGCACGATCACTGATCTGCCGCTGTCCAGATGGTCTTTAGGTCCTTTTATCTTTATATCTTCTATAGATACATCTTTTAAGACCTGTGTGGGTCCGCCCGTCCTTTCACCTTTTATTTTTATTATCTTATCTTCGCTATACAATGACCTGACCCGGGGATAGATCTTCTCCAGCCTTTCCACCGAAGTTATCCCTACAAGATCGGCGCCTGAATCTAGCGCAAACAATTTAACATCCCGGGAAGATAACTTTTTCTTCTTTTTCTTCCCGGGACTGGGAGAGATCTTTGATGGCTTAAGGTCGAATGCGGTTATAAGGTGGATGAAATGGGTATCTTTTTCTTCAAAATTAAAGCTCCTGGCAATTGTATCTGCCGGGATCCTGGGAACAGGCAGGGTAGAGTAGCCAAGACCCTGAAGATAATGGGATACATCAAAAAGTGTTTTTTGCAGGCGCTGCCAGGAAGCAATGTCCATGAAATCATTAGCATAACGGATACCCATCACCAGGGCAGAAGCTGCATCAGGCAGATACTCCTTCAGGTCTATGCCCTTTTTTATAAATTCCTCTTCAGTGACTATGCCCAGGTAATCTATGCCACTTTCCAGGATCATTGACTTTACTTTTTCAGTGACTTCCTGCCCGTCTACTTCCTTGACCTGCCTTTTCCTTCTCCAGGCATTGAAATATTCTTTATCCCTGTATCTTAGGTCAGGCGGTACACAGCTGCACAGGCATGCGCCGGAATCCATCAGGGGTTTCCGGGGCCTTCTTTCGCTATGGGCAATCCCAACCGCTATTTCTTCGGTTATATGCTCCGGCAAAAAGTGACCGAAAATATTATAGTAGTCAAGATAACAGCGCCATTTATTGATATCTGGGAATTCAAAGGCCCTTCCACTGATCTCTAATCTGTTAATTTTTTTTACTTCCTTCCGGAAGCAGTCCAGAGGACACTTCTTCACACAAATCATACACTTGTCGCATAGAGGCGGGCCATTGTACATCGGGGTTGGATCTAATGGTGCCTCAGTGACAACAGGGACGAGTCTTTGCCTGGGCCCGTATTCGGGGGAAAGAAAAAGCCCGTTCCAGCCTATTTCTCCCAATCCGGCGGCTACGGCAGCATACCTGTTGGCCAGGGCGGGAGCGAATGGATGGTCTATTGAGTCATAAGGTCTTATCCTCCACAGTCCGGTTATGGGCGTGGGCAGGCTCCTATAGCCTTTGCTTTCTAAAAATTTGGCCAGATTGAATGCAATAGAATCCAATCTGTCGTTCATCCCCGTTAATTCTTCGCATTTATCGTATGGATTATACCAGTGCTGGGAGATCTCATTTTCGGTCAGTTCCATAGATGCATCCAGAAAGGACACCCCGCACACTATTACAGTCCTGGCAGTCGGTAAAAGCCCTTGCGGTGAGAGCATCAGGGGCGCATTTTTCCACCTTTCCACATTTCCCACCCCGACCAGTTCTGCCCCCATTTTTCTGGCCAGCTCTTTTACTTCTTCTGTCAGGCGTCTATCAATGTTGACTTTGTCGCTGTATTCTACTTTCATATTTGTCATGCTTGCCATCTATAAAAACAAGCTACTTTTTAGTAGTTAATAGTTTTATTTAATAGCTGTTTAATCTTTCTTCTAATAGACATCGCAAACCTGGCCCAAAAGTCAAATTTATATTAAATAAATGTGGTATATAAAATTAAATTTTAAAGTATCTTAATATGCTTTTCTAAAGAAAGACCTTTCAGACAGCCCCCCCCCGATAAGCCTGCTTTTCTATTAAACCAAAGCCTTTCAGATGACCGGGGGTGTTATTATAATCTTTGCTGTAAAAAATTTTTAAGAAAAAGGACCTTTTATTTATCATTTGACCAGATGACAGGCACAGTAATGCTTTTCAGCTATTTCTTTAAATTCCGGTTCAGATTTAAAGCATATTTCTCTTGCAAGAGGACAACGCGTATTAAACCTGCATCCTTTTGGAGGATTTGCAGCACTCGGTATCTCATCAGATTCCTTTGCCGTAAAGATCTTGCGCTCTTTCTCTAAAACAGGATCAGGTATAGGTATGGCTGATAAAAGGAACTTAGTGTATGGATGAAGCGGATTAGAATATAACTCTTCTCTAGATGCAAACTCCATTATTTTACCCAGATACATAACTGCAACTCGGTCGCTGATATAATTGGTCATACTGAGATCATGAGATATAAAAAGATATGCAACGCCTAATCTTTTTTGCAGTTCTTTTAGCAGATTTACTATCTGCGCCTGTATAGAAACATCAAGTGAAGAAATGGGTTCATCGCATATTATCAGGTCGGGATTCAATGCAAGCGCCCTGGCGATCCCGATCCGCTGCTGCTGCCCCCCTGAGAACTCATGAGGGTACCTGTTAATATATTCCGGATTAAGGCCTACTGTCTCCAGAAGCTCTTTTACCCTTTCCCGCACTTCTTTTCTATTTCCCACTTTGTGTATCTTTAGCGGGGTGGAGATTATAGACTCGACACTTTGTCTGGGGTTAAGTGATGAAAACGGGTTTTGGAATATTACCTGCATCCTGGGTCGGATATTTTTCAGCTCTTCTTTTTTCATAGACGTCAATTCTTTATCCATAAAAACAACGCTGCCCTCTATGGGGTCTATCAAACGCAGTACTGACATTCCTATGGTGGTCTTCCCGCTGCCGCTCTCCCCTACAAGTCCCACAGTCTCTCCGACATTAATATCAAAGCTTACACCGTCAACAGCTTTTACATCACCGACATGGCGTCTTATTATGCCTTTTTCTATGGGAAAATATTTTTTAAGCCTTTTTATTTCCATCAGTTTCTTGATGCTTTTTGCACCCGGTAAGTCAGCAGGCTGTCCAGTTATCTTCTCTTCGGCTAAAGACTTACTTTTTTTACTTCTAGCATCTATCTCCTGCCAGAAAAAACAGGCTGCCAGGTGCTCGGCTGCATCAGTCACCTTAAGCTCAGGTCTTTTCTCTCTGCAGATATCCCTGGAATAAGAACACCTTGGTTCAAATGGACACCCTATAGGGAGGTCTAAAAGATCGGGGGGCACGCCTTTTATCGATGAGAGTTTCTCTGAGGTAAATCCAGGTTTGGGTACAGAATTTAAAAGCCCTTGCGTATATGGGTGAAATGGTCTTTTATATATGTCCATAACGCTTCCCCGCTCAATGATCTGGCCTGCATACATCACATTTACTCTTTCTGCCAGTCCTGCGATTATGCCCAGGTCATGGGTGATCCACATTATTGCAGTTCTAAATTCTTTCTGGATGGAACGTACCAGCTTGATTATTTCTGCCTGTATTGTCACATCCAGCGATGTTGTCGGTTCATCAGCAATAAGCAGTTTTGGATTACAGGAAAGAGCCATAGCGATCATTACTCTTTGTTTCATCCCACCCGAGAACTGAAAGGGATATTCCTGGACCCTGGTAGCCGCATCAGCGATCCTAACCAGGTTTAACAGCTCTATACTCCTCTTCCATGCCTGCTTCTTAGTCATTTTCTGGTGGATCAATAAAACTTCAGATAGCTGGTCTCCAACTTTCAATACCGGATTCAGAGATGACATCGGATCCTGGAATATCATGCTTATCTTGGATCCCCTGATCCTTCTAAGCTTATCAGCTGATATTTTTAGGAGATCATCTCCATCAAACCAGATCTTTTTTGCTTCGTATTTACCATATGCTCTCGGTATTAGTCCCATGATCGAACGCGCGTGTACGCTTTTGCCGCATCCGCTCTCTCCAACTATTCCAAGACATTCATTTTCATTTAACTTATAGCTAACACCATTAACCGCTCTTACAATACCGTCTTCGGTATGAAATCTTGTATATAGTTCCTCTATATCCAGCAGGACTTTATTTTTTTGTAATATTGTGTCTGTACCTTCCGACAAATCTTACTCC
>CAZDXU010000004.1:0-4949 GCA_964509585.1 uncultured Actinomycetota bacterium
ACTATTGAATCCATTGTGATTAAAATAAGACACTATGAATTTTCAGGATATAATCTTTAACCTGCAAAAATACTGGGCAGAAAAAGGCTGCATAATAAAACAGCCACTGGACCTGGAAAAAGGCGCAGGGACCTTCAATGCCGACACTATGCTGAGATGCCTGGGACCGGAACCCTGGAATGTCGCCTATGTAGAGCCTTCCCGCCGACCTACTGATGGGAGATACGGCGAGAATCCGTTCAGGACACAGTTCTATTACCAGTTCCAGGTGCTTCTAAAACCGTCTCCCGATGATGTAGTGGGCCTTTACCTGGGTTCGCTGGAAAGCCTGGGAATAGATCTTCCCGGCCATGATATAAGGCTGGTGGAAGATGACTGGGCTTCGCCTACCATAGGTGCCGCCGGACTGGGATGGGAAGTATGGGCAGACGGCATGGAGATAACCCAGTTTACATATTTTCAGCAGATGGGAGGACTTACACTAAAACCGGTATCTGCAGAGCTTACCTATGGCCTGGAAAGGATAGCCATGTACCTGCAGGACAGGGATAGTTTCTGGGAGCTTTCCTGGAATGACCATATAACATATAAGGATGTCCATTTTGAATCGGAAAAACAGTGGTCCAGGTACAATTTTGAAGTAGCGGATATAGATATGCTTTTAGAGCTGTTTGATATGTTCGAGAAGGAGTTTGAAAATTCCATCAGCAGAGACCTGGTCTTTGTGGGCCACGAATATGTGCTTAAGTGCTCACATATCTTCAACCTGCTGGATGCCAGGGAAGCCATAAGCGTAGCCCAGAGGACCTCGTATATAGGAAGGGTAAGGAAACAGGCAAAAAGATTATGCCAGGCATATATAAAGCAAAGACAGGAGCTGGGATTTCCCCTTCTGAAGGAGAATGGTGTAAAAGACAATGGCAGATGACCTTATCCTGGAAATAGGCACAGAAGAACTTCCTCCGTCATGTACCCGCAAGGGACTTGAAGGCCTGAAGGCCATGCTGGCAAAGAAGCTTGAGGAGAGCCATATAGGATTTGAAGGCCTGTCCGCATACAGCTCGCCCCGCAGGCTGGCTGCATATATAAAAAAGGTAAACCCGGTGCAGGATACAGTGGAGAAGACAGTAACCGGCCCGCCAAAAAAGATCTCTTTCGGTCCTGACGGAAAACCGGGGGAAGCGGCAAAAGGATTTGCAAAAAGTTTGGGGCTGGATGTCTCGGAGCTGGAAGAAATAGAACTGGAGGGCAAAGGAATATACCTGGGTAAGAAGATCGTCCAGGAGGGTAAAAAGACAGAGGAGATACTTCCGGAAATCCTTAAAGATACAGTACTGTCACTGTCATTTGATAAACAGATGTCCTGGGGTGATTATGACCTCCGCTTTATAAGGCCCATAAGATGGCTGCTGGCGCTTATGGGAAATAAGGTAATAAGTTTTAGCATTGGCAATGTGAAGTCAGGTAATATGACTTACGGACACCGCACCCTGAACACTTCACCCATTGAAATAAAGTCAGCAAAGGAATATGCGGCAAGACTTAAAAGTGAAGGCAATGTCATAGTAGATCCCGCAAACAGGCAGGAAATGATATACAAGCAGGCAGCTCTGATAGAAAAAAATACCTGGGATAATAAATATAAAGCCATAATAGAGAAAAAGCTGCTGGAGGATGTAGCAGACCTGGTGGAAATACCCAATGTGCTGGCAGGGAGCTTCCCGGAAGAATTCCTGTATATACCCACCGATATACTGATGGAAGCTATCCAGCATCACCAGAAATATTTTCCTGTTGCAGACAGTAGCGGCAGGCTGACCACTAGTTTCCTTATAGTACAGAACGGGGTACGGGACAATGGAGACATAAAAAAAGGAAATGAAAGGGTGCTTAAGGCCAGACTGAGCGATGCCTCATTTTTCTATGAGCAAGACAGGAAAAATGACTTTGCCTGCTGGGAAGAAAAACTGAATGGAGTCATATTCTATTCCGGACTGGGGAATATGCATGATAAGCAGGAAAGGCTTAAAGAGATATGCATTTATATAGCCGGTGCAGTAAAAAGCGAAAAAGATAAAAACCTTATCGAAAGCCTAAAAAAGGCCAGCCTTATGTGTAAATGCGACCTGGTGACTAACCTGGTAGTGGAATTTCCTGAGCTCCAGGGTGTGGTGGGCAGAGAGTATGCCCGGGAAAGAGGTTATGATAATATGGTATCCGAAGCCATATTCGAGCATTATCTTCCCAGATCAGCTGACGACAAACTTCCGGCAACCATGACCGGGAGGATACTTTCCATTGCCGATAAGGCTGATACCATAATCGGGATGTTTTTGGCCGGCAATATCCCTTCAGGTTCGGAAGACCCGTTTGCATTAAGGAGAAGGGCGTCAGGGATGGTAAGGTCCATACTTGAAGGCAGTTATGACATAGGCATCAGGGATCTTATCGAATTCACCGGCAGATTGTACAGGGAAGCTTTTGATATAAAAGAGACCGGCGAGGACATCACAGGTAAAATATTTGAATTTATCCAGGCCAGACAGAGATTCTTGATGTCCGAAGAGGACAAAAGGATGGATGTCCTGGAAGCGGTGCTGGGCTCCGGGGTATCCTCATTACTGGATATAAGCGCCAGGTGCGATGCAGTATGGAAATACATGTCAGAAAAGGACATCACTTCCATAGTGTGGCCTATGAGCAGGAGCAAGAACATAGTAGGCGGAAAGGAGACGGGTCCAGTTGATCACAGCCTGTTCAGGGAAGAGCATGAGATCAATCTTTATGAAAAACTGGTCCTGGCAGAGAAGAAAGCAGAAAACCTGCTTCACACAAAAGAATATGATAAGTTCCTGGAGCTGATGGAAGGATTCGGCAAAACGGTCGATGCATTCTTTGATGAAGTCCTGGTAATGGATAATGATGAAAAAGTAAGGGATAACCGCATCAGCCTGTTAAGCAGGGTGACCCGCCTTTATAAGGGTTTTGCAGATTTTTCCAGGATAATCATAGATAACGGGATCAAATAAGCACTTTTTTATGCTGTTTTCCAATTTGCCCCATAATTACCGCTGCAAGGCAATTTTTCACTTAATTTTTTACGGTATTTTTGATATTATAACTCGATTTGTGTTTTTATTAATACAAAATATCATAGGGGAGAAGGGATAATAATGGCATCTAAAAAGTATGTATACTTTTTTGGAGAAGGCAAGAAGGAGATGAAAGAGCTTCTTGGAGGTAAGGGAGCCAATTTATCAGAGATGACTAATATCGGTCTTCCAGTACCGCCAGGTTTTACTATTTCAACCGAGGTCTGCAATCTATATTATGACCTGGGGGAAAGGTGGCCGGAAGGACTTGACAGCCAGATAGATGAGAACCTGGAGAAGCTGGAAAAAAACATGGAGATGAGTTTCGGGGACAAGGAGAACCCGCTTCTGGTCTCAGTTCGTTCAGGTGCAAAATTTTCAATGCCGGGCATGATGGATACCGTGCTTAACCTGGGGATGAATGATACTTCCGTAAAGGGAATTATAGCCAAGACCGGAAATGAGAGATTTGGCTGGGATGCCTATAGAAGGTTTGTCCAGATGTTTGGCGATGTGGTGATGGAAGTAGAGCATGATAAATTCGAAGAAGCCCTCCAGGCCAAAAAAGACAGCAGGGGAGTAAAGTTTGATACCGAACTTACCGGCCAGGACCTCAAGGGACTTGTAGATGATTATAAAAATATAATCAGGGAAGCCAAGGGGAAGAGCTTTCCCCAGGACCCCAGAGAACAGCTGAGGATGTCCATAAATGCAGTTTTTGGCTCCTGGAACAATAAAAGGGCCACAGCATACAGGAACCTTCATGATATCCCCCATAATATCGGTACCGCAGTAAATGTCCAGGCCATGGTATTTGGTAATATGGGCCGGACTTCAGGCACCGGAGTCGCCTTTACCAGGGATCCTTCTACAGGAAAGGATGAACTTTACGGCGAATACCTTATAAATGCCCAGGGAGAAGATGTGGTAGCCGGTACAAGGACTCCCCAGCCTATAGCGAAGCTGGAAGAAGACATGCCGGATAACTACAAACTCCTGGTGGAAATCCGTAATAAACTGGAAGACCATTACAAAGATATGCAGGACCTGGAGTTTACCGTACAGGAAGGCAAGCTATATATGTTGCAGACAAGGACCGGGAAAAGAACGGCTGCAGCAGCCCTGCAGATCGCTGTTGATATGGAAATACAGGGCTTTATAGATAAGAAGACCGCAATCACAAGAGTGGAGCCCCAGATGCTTGACCAGCTTCTGCACAAGCAGCTGGACAAGAATGCCAAGGAAAAAGCGGAAATGCTGGCAAAAGGCCTGCCCGCATCTCCAGGAGCCGCTCTTGGGAAAGTAGTATTTAATGCAGATGATGCCGTGGAGGAAGCCAAAACAGGCAATGTGATACTGGTAAGGACAGAGACTTCGCCTGAAGATATCCAGGGCATGGCTGCAGCACAGGGTATACTTACCGCCAGGGGAGGCATGACGTCACATGCGGCAGTAGTCGCCAGGGGGATGGGTAAATGCTGCGTGGCCGGAGCAGAAGGGATAAAGGTATTCGAGAAGAAGCAGTATTTGACCGCAGACGGAAAACAGATAAAGAAAGGCGAATGGATAACCCTTGACGGTTCGACAGGAGAAGTATTTGCCGGAAAGATCCCGGTAGTAGATCCGGAAATAAATGAGAATATGCTGACCCTTATGAGCTGGGTGGACGATTACAGGAAACTTGGCATCAGGGCTAATGCGGATACCCCCAATGACAGCCAGGTGGCCAGGGATTTCGGGGCAGAGGGAATAGGACTTTGCCGTACGGAGCATATGTTCTTTGAGGGAGAGAGGATAAAATCGGTTAGGAAGATGATAGTATCTTCCAATGAAGAGGAAAGAAGAAAAGCCCTTATG
>CAZDXU010000005.1:0-2204 GCA_964509585.1 uncultured Actinomycetota bacterium
AAAAAGAAAATAGAGCTTTGAGGCAAAAGCATCGGGACGGGTTTGGGGCCAGCCGGTTATCTATAAAAAACAAAAAGGATTTTTTGGAAGTATCGTCTGGCTATTATACCGGGATCCGCCGAAATAATAATGCCCTATTTTCTGCCGGCCAGCTTTACCGCCGCCTTTTTAAATAAGAAAGACAGCAGGAAAACAAAAGATAAAAGTAGTATTATTGTGGCTCCGGAAGCCAGGTCAAGGATATAGGACAGCCACAGGCCGCCCAGAGTCAGCACCGTACCCGTGGCCATGGAACTTATTATCATGACCCTTATATTATATGTAAACTGCCGGCATATGGCTGCCGGTATGGTAAGAAGCGCTATTACCAGTATTATGCCTACGATCCTTATAAGCAGTACTACGCTGAGGCTGACCATTATAAGAAGCAGGGTATTTATGGCATTATTGGGTATGCCGGTAACTGCTGCAAATTCCTCATCAAATGATACTGCAGAGAGTTCCCGGTAGAATAAAGAAGCAAGGATGATCACTGCTGCAGCCAGAATCGCCATAATATAAAGGTCAAGCACAGGTATGGTGAGTATATTTCCAAAAAGATAACTGAAAAGATCGGGAGCATAACCAGGGGTAAGACCGATGAAAATAATTCCCAGCGCCATGCCTGAAGCCCAGAATATTCCGATGGCAGTATCCCGGCTGATCCTTTTTCCCGTACCCAGCAGACTTATGGCTACAGCAGCTGCCAGGCTGAAAGGTATTGCTGTCAAAACAGGGTTTACCCCCAGGAAATACCCCAGGCCGATACCGCCAAAGGCGGCGTGGGATATTCCCCCGGAGATCAGCGCGATCCTTTTTATTACTACATAGGTGCCGACAATTCCGCATATGATATTTACCAGGACGGCAGCGATAATAGCATTTCTCATGAATGTATACTGTAGGATCTCGGGCATGGCCTGCTTCCTATTCCCCGGTATGGCTTTTAAGGACCCTGTGGGGAACACCATGGGCTATCATCTCTATGGGACATCCATATGCATCCTCCAGCCTGCCCAGGCTTCCCTCTTTGGGACCATGATAATACAATCTCCCGTTAAGACATACCACCTTTTCCACATAGGCGGATACGGCGCTTATATCGTGGGTCACAAATACAACTGACATCTTGTCGGCAAGTCTGGTAAATAGTCCATAAACCGATTTCTGGGTGCCGGGATCGATATTTGAAAGCGGCTCATCCATCAGAAGGAGTTTTGGTTTCCTTGATATGGCCCTGGCAATAAGCACCCTCTGCAGCTGCCCTCCAGAAAGCATGCTTATATGCCTTTTGCCGTATCCATCCATACCAACCAGTTCAAGCGCCTCGAACACAGCATCCCGGTCAATTTTATCATATCTTTTGAAAGGGCCTCTATATCTCCCCATTAATACAGCATCAAATACGCTTAAGGGAAACTCGAGATCAATACCTGGATTCTGCTGAAGATAGCCTATGCTTTTCCTTCCCGTTTCGGGCCTGGACCCAAACACCAGTACCCTGCCGCTGTCGGGTCTTACCAGCCCCAAAATGATTCTTAAAAGTGTGGTCTTTCCCCCGCCATTGGGTCCTATTATCGCCATGATATCTTTTTCCATTATGTCCAGGTTTATATCTGTAAGCACGGGGATCCCGTCATAGGAGAAATTTACATCCTTTAGTTCTATCAGTTTTTTCATATCATATTGCGGTAAAAGGATCTTAAGGATTTAACACCAGAAATCAACAGCAACTTATAAACCTGTCCACTAGAAGAGGGCTGAACTGTATGCCTGAGCACCTTTTCAGTTCTTCTCTGGCCGCCTCAGCGCTTATAGGCTCCTTATAAGGCCTTCCCGAGATCATGACATCATATGCATCTACTATGGAAGTTATACAGGAGTTTATGGGTATATCATCTTCCTTTAGTCCCTGGGGATAGCCGCTTCCATCCCACCACTCATGATGGGCCAGTATATCATCAGCCACAACAGCTATTTGGGGTGTAGACTTTGCAATATTATATCCGATCTCGGGATGGCGCCTTATTATTTTCCATTCTTCATCGTTCAATCTGCCTTTTTTAAGCAGTATGCTGTCCGGTACGGCAACTTTGCCAATATCATGAAGTGTGGAGAGCAGGACAAGTTCGTCCAGCTTGTTCTGGGGCAGGTTTATTGATTTT
>CAZDXU010000006.1:0-6759 GCA_964509585.1 uncultured Actinomycetota bacterium
AAAAAAATTAGCCAAAATACTCCTTGTTATCTTTTTCCACATCCTCAAGGTGCTGGTTTATAGCTTTAAGAGCGCTTTCTTCATCTTTATTCTTTATGGCTTTCACCAGCTGTGTGTGCTCGTCAAGATAAAGACCTGAATGACCCAGGGAATATATTGATTTTTCTTTTGTGTACTGCCAGAACTTCTGTTTTTGCATCTTAAGGACAATCAGCCTCATTATATCAAGCAGTGTCCTGTTCTTGGAGGCCTTTGTGATCGCTATATGAAACTGTCCGTCGATCTTATTATCGATTATTCCCTGCTCTTTATTTTTCTTCATCTGGGAAAGTATCTTCTGCAGCCTTTTTATATCATCTTTCTCTGCATTCCTTACTGCCATCTTAACTGCAAGGGGCTCCAGATTCTTCCTTACCATTATTATATCAAGAGGATTATCCTCTTCTTCCAGGATATTTAGGGCTTCGATCTCCTTGGTAATATTTGCATTGGATTTTATATAATTTCCTGATCCGCTTTTTGCATCTATGATTCCGGCGATCTCAAGCGCCCTTATAGATTCCCTCAATACGCCCCTGCTTATTCCAAAGGTTTCGGAAAGGTCTCTTTCCGAGGGAAGCCTGTCTCCTACCTTTAGCTTGTTCTCATTTATCAACTGTATAAGCTGGTTGACGACAATAGTTGATTTCTTTTGCGTCTGGACCTTTGTAAATATCTTATTATCCACTTTCAATCCTGTCATCTTCTATAAAGCCCGGTCCCATAACTTCTATTCTTACCATGCCCTTATCTTTGGCTCTCTTAAGGACCCGGCTTACTTTGTATCTGGATATTTTCAGCCTTCTGGCTATGCTTTCCTGTTTGAGGTCTTCAATATAATATAATTTTGCTACTTTATGTAATAATTCCTGGTTGTAAGGCATCCTGGTTTTCATATGTGTTTATGATAATCACAATTATAGCTATTATGGTAAAGCTGTCAAGCGGTTGTACCAATTTTTAAAAAAATATTTTTTCTATTGGTCTGTTCTAAAAACTATTTATGTGTACTATATCTTTTAGTTTCCTTTTAGGGACATGGAGCGTCCCTGACCCGTCTTTATAATACTTTATGGAGCTGTCTTTCTCTATATCTTCACAAACCGGGTATTCTAAAGGATATCCCAGAGCCAGTACCAGCTCAGCGGAAAGGTTTTCCGGCACTCCGAGTATCTGGTCTATCTGCTTCTTCTTGAATGCCCCTATCCAGCAGCATCCAATACCTTCTTCCAGGGCAGCCAGTGTGATATTCTCAGCACTTGCCCCTATGTCCCTGTCTGGTGCTGCATTCTTCTTCCTGTCGGACAGGATTATTATATATGCTGCCGGCCTCTCCCCTTCCCCGGGATCGCCTTCCGGCTTTATGTATCCTGCCCAGGCAAGATTGGTAAATATCTTTACCTTCAAGCTGTCATCATCGGCAATGAAATATTCCAGGGGCTGCAGATTCGCTGCCGAGGGTGCCATCCTTCCTGCATTTACCAGCTTCTTAAGCACATCTTTAGTGATCTTATCCTGCTTGAATCTCCTTACGGTCCTTCTCTCAATTATTTTCTCATATAGACTCATCCTCTTCCCCCTCCCTTATGGTTTTTATAAAGTCAGCCGGTTCCATAATCCTGATCCCATCTTCAGGGAAATCTTTGATATTACGGGTAATAATATAATCACAACCGGATCTTTTGGCTGAGACAAACTGTATCATATCCTCAAGATCATTTTTCTCCATTTCTTTTGCTTCCAGCAAAAGACTCTTAGTCAGGAGGACTATTTCAAACTCATCTAAAAGCTGGTCGATTAATCCCCCTACCGAAGATCTGTCTTTTTGTTTTAATAATATATAATGAAGGTTATTTATCGAAATTGCTGATATGTATCCGGAAATTTTCTTTTCCGATATAAGTGACCAGACTCTGGCGCTATCCTCATAATGCTGGTCCCTGAATAGGATCACATCCAGAAAGATATTTGTATCAATCAGTATCTTCATATCTTTCCAGTTTATCTTCTATGACTTCATCCCTGAGCTGCCTGTAGTCCTTATCAGAGCTTGCAAACCCGGCCCATTTGCTTACTTTTTCTGAGATCTTAAACTCATTTGATATGGAATGCTGTTCATTAATATAATCTGTTACCAGGCCCGATATAGATCTTCCCATTATTTTTGACATCTTTTTTGCCCTGTCAATAACTTCTTTGTCAATATATAGCGTTAGTTTTGTCTTACTCATTTTATTTACCTACGTATTTTATAATATTATCATACGTACAAATAGAAATCAAGCCTTTTAATCCTGAGAGAAATATCTGCCGTTCTCGAACTGGCTGTAGTAAAGGCTGGCATAGAAACCATTTTTATCCAGGAGCTCCTTGTGGCTGCCCTGCTCTACCATGTCGCCATTATCCATCACCAGTATCAGGTCGGCATTCCTTATAGTGCTCAGCCTGTGGGCGATTATGAAGCTGGTCCGGTCCTTCATCAGGTTGTCCATGGCATCCTGTATGAGAAGCTCGGTACGTGTATCCACCGAGCTTGTCGCCTCGTCCAGTATGAGTATCCTGGGGTCAGCCAGTACGGCCCGTGCTATGGTTATAAGCTGTTTTTGGCCCTGTGAGATATTGGATGTCTCCTCATTAAGGATATGCCCATACCCATTGGGAAGGGTGTGTACAAAATGGTCCACATAGGCGATCCTGGAGCTTTCGATGACTTCCCCGTCGGCAGCGCCCTGCCTGCCGTACCTTATATTCTCCATTATTGTGTCATTATAGAGCCATGTATCCTGGAGGACCATGCCGAATATGCTTCTTAGGTCTTCCCTGGTAAGATCCTTTATATTCTTACCGTCAATAAATATCCCTCCCTTATCCACATCATAGAAACGCATCAGGAGCTTTACCATGGTGGTCTTTCCGGCTCCGGTGGGGCCTACCAGTGCTATTTTCTGACCTGGTCTCACCTCTGCTGAAAAGCCCTTTATTATATGCTGACCGGACCTGTAGCCGAAATGCACATCTTCAAACCTGACCTCGCCCGAGATATCTTCTGGTTTTATCGGATTTTTGGTATCCGGCGATTCTTCTTCTTCATCTAAAAATTCGAATACCCTCTCGGCAGAAGCCGCTGTCTGCTGCAGCACATTGGAAATATTGGCTATCTGGGATATGGGCTGTATGAATGTCCTTACATATAATATAAATGCCAGTATATCGCCCACCGACATCCTTCCCTGTACTGCCAGCCATCCGCCGGTAACACAAACTGCCACATAACCCAGGTTTCCCACAAAAAATGCAATGGGCATCATCATCCCGGAAAGGAATTGCGATTTCCAGGCAGCTCCATATAGTATATTATTTAGACCATTGAACTTGTTTATGCTCTTTTCTTCGCCATTGAAAGCCCTCATTACATTATGGCCGCCGAACATCTCTTCTACATGACCGTTCACATGTCCCAGATATTCCTGCTGCTGCTTGAAATATTTCTGTGAACGCCTTACTACCAACATTATCATCACCAGGGATAGGGGCACTATAAGTACTGTTACCAGAGTCATTATCCTGCTTATGGTAAGCATCATCACCAGTATGCCGATAACAGTTGCTACCGAAGTTATGATCTGGGTAAGACTCTGGTTAAGTGTCTGGTTTATGGCGTCTACATCATTTGTGACCCGGGATATTATTTCCCCCTGGCTGGTATTATCAAAATACTTCAGCGGCATCCGGTTTATTTTGCGGGATATATCCTGCCTGAACCTGTAGGTCATTTTCATGGATACTGCAGACATTATCCAGCCCTGGACAAAGGAAAACACTGCTGAAACTCCATAAAGGCCAAGTGCTATCAGGATTATCCTGCCGATATAGTCAAAATCTATGCCGTCCCCGGTACCGGATATTATTTCTATGACCCCTTTAAACAGCCTGGTGGTAGCCATACCGATCATCTTGGGACCGGCAATGGCAAAGGCGGTAGAGGCGGCTGCCATTATCATTACCACAAGTATCTGGATCCTGAATTTACCGGCATACTCCAGAAATTTTTTCAGGGTTTCCTTAAAATCCTTTGGCTTTTCTCCCTGCATCTGGATCCCCCTGGAGCCGGGCCCGAAACCCATATGGCCGCCGCCCGGTCTCTGCCCACCGGTCTTAAAACCTCCAAAAGACCTGCTCCTATCCCTGGTCCTCCCATTCATGCCAGTTCCTCCCTGCTCAGCTGGGAAAAAGCTATTTCCCTGTAGGTCTCACAGCCTGCCATAAGTTCTTCATGTGTGCCCTTACCGGCTATCCTGCCTTCATCCAGGACGATTATCTGCTCCGCACTCATAACCGTACCCACTCTCTGGGCTATAATAAAAAGGGTGGTATCAGAAGAATATTCCCTGAGGGCTCGTCTCAAGGCACGGTCAGTCCTGAAGTCCAGGGCTGAAAAACAATCATCAAGTACAAGTATCTCCGGGTCCTTTACCATGGCCCGGGCTATGGAAAGCCTCTGCCCCTGGCCTCCTGATACATTTTTTCCGCCCTGGGCTATGCTGGAATCGAAACCATCGCTCTTTTCTTTTATGAAATCAAGGGCCTGGGCTACAGCCGCTGCTTCTTCCAGCTTTGCCTCAGTGGCATCATCATCGGCATAACGCAGATTACTCCCTATGGTGCCGCTGAAAAGGACACTCTGCTGGGGAACATATCCTATCTTTTCCCTTAAGTCTTTCTGCCTTATCTTTCGCACATCTTTTCCGTTTACCAGGATCTTCCCCTGGCTGACATCGTAAAACCTTAAGACCAGGCTTGCCAGGGTCGATTTACCGGAACCGGTAGAGCCGATTATGGCAGTAGTCTCACCCCGCCTGACCATGAAACTCATATCATGGATCACATCTTCCTCAGCATTTGGATAGCGGAAAGAAACATGTTTGAATTCTATTTGCCCTCTTATGCCGGGCGGTATCACTTCCGGTTTTTGGGGATCTTTTATGGTTGCCTTGGTCTCCAGGACATCAGCTACCCTTCCGGCTGATACCGAAGCCCGGGGGAACATTATGAACATGACCGAAAGCATGAGGAAGGCCATTATTATAAGCATGGCATACTGCAGGAATGCCATCATGTCTCCTACCTGGATGTTCGAGGCCGCTACCTGGTTGGCGCCAACCCATACTATCATAAGCGAAACACCATTCATGGCCAGCATCATAGCTGGAAACAATATTACCATAGCCCTGGTGACAAAAAGCGATGTCCCGGTAAGATCTATATTTGCCCGGTCAAAACGCTTTTCCTGGAAATCCTGGTTATTGAAAGCCCTTATTACCATAATTCCGGAAAGACTTTCCCTGATGACCAGGTTCAGCCTGTCGATCAGGTCCTGCATCCTTCTGAACCTGGGAAGGGTTATGGAAAAAACTACCATGATAAGCGAGATTATTGCTATTACTGCCACTGCGATTATCCAGGACATGGACACGCTGCTCCTTAAAGCCAGTATTATTCCCCCGATTCCCAGAAGAGGGGCATAGAATACCATCCTTATCATCATTATAACCAGCATCTGTATCTGGGTTATATCATTGGTAGACCTGGTTATAAGGGAGGCTGTGGAAAACCGGTCAAACTCGGCATTGGAGAAACCTTCTACCCGTGTAAATACCATATCCCTCAGATTCCTGGCCAGGCCTGCTCCTGTTCTGGCAGAAAAGTATCCTACAGCGATGGTGCATGCAGCTGAAAGGAGGGTCAAAAGCAGCATTATCCCTCCTGTACGCCAGATATAGCTCCTCTGTACCCTGGCTGTATCAATTCCCAGATAAGAATATTCTGCCCGTACAAAATTGATAGCCATCTGGGTAAGAAGGGTATCCCCCATTTCCTGGAACTGCTGTTCCATTTTTTCCAGGAGCACGGTTTTCTGCGCTTCCGGCAGGTCCGCTATCATATTGATGACCTGGCCTGCAGACATATCTTCGGGTATCATGGATAGGTCAAGGCCTGATGCTATTCCAGATTCCCCTGCTCTCTCAGGATCCGATATCATCACTTCTATGCCGCCCACAGCTACAAATGCCCGGGACAGTATTTTTTTCATACTGTTTGCCTTTTCCCGGGTTATCCTGTTTAAAATATATATGCCCTCGTCCATCAGTTTTGGATATTTTTCCAAATACTCCCTGTAGTCTGAAGAGGTCATAGCCTTCAGTGTATAGTTTTCTAGGACTTCCGCCTTTTCCTCCTCATCCATGAATACCAGGAGACTGTCCATCTTACTTTTACTGACAGCCTCGGCAACTGCATCCTCTACCCCGCCCTGCTGTATGCCCACATTTACTATATCTGACATATAGTCAGGCAGGGCCAGGTTGGCAATAGCCTGCAGGAACAGGAATACTATGGAGATCATTATAAGGGCCGTAAAAGGCCTGAGGTATTTTAAAAGTTTAAACATCCATTAATGAATTCATTAAGTAGCTAAAACAATAAGTATCTTAAATTAATGGAGATTTTTGTCAATATATTTTATGGTTTCTTAAAATCGGGTATCTGTATGCGCTCTCCACCCTTCATGGCCGACTGGTGGGCACAGATACCGGCAGCAGTCCAGTTGGCTGCCACTAAAGCATCAATAGCAGAATCCCTTTTTTCCATTATAGCACTTATATATTCGTGGACCATGTGGGGGTGCGAACCGCCATGTCCTTCTCCCTGGATAAAGGATAC
>CAZDXU010000007.1:0-18199 GCA_964509585.1 uncultured Actinomycetota bacterium
GATTATGTGCGGTTCTTCAATATTAAAACCTGAATACTCATTATAGCTTTCTTCATCAACAGCCAGCAAAAACTCTTCAAAGTCCATAGGGAACATATAAAGGAAATTTACTTTGCCCACAGGAAATGACTCTTCATTCCGGGTAAGACCAAGATGTGAACCTGCTGCAATGATAGAAAGTCCGCTCATATCTTTCTGGAAATACTTAAGTGAAGTAATTGCTCCCTTGCAATCCTGGATCTCATCAAATATCATTAGATCCTTTTTTATATCGATCTTAATCCTTAAAGCAAATTCAAGCTGTCTGATTATCTCAAAAGGATTATATGTCTCTTTGAATATATTATGGATATTTTTATTCTCCCTGAGGTCTATGTAGTGATATTCCTTATAATGGTCACGCCCGAAACTTTCCAGTATATATGTTTTCCCCACCTGCCTTGCACCCTTTAATACAAGCGGTTTGCGGTTTTTCAACGATTTCCATCTAATAAGGTCTTTTATTATTTTTCTTTCCATAATACGTGGATTATAGCATATCTTGAACTTATTACCTACCAATAATTCCCAGAATTGGGACTTTTTACCTATCTATTTATCCCAGAATTGGGATTTTATGCCCACCTAATATTCCCCCGCCGGGAGTAGTGCCGCCATCGATTTCTTTCGGGCATGGAATTTATTATTTTTTTTAAGTCTTCTCAGATCTTGAAATAACCTGTTATTTTGGACTGACATGGCAACATAAATGTCAACAAAATAATTTTACCATGGCTATTGCCATGCTGGTCTAAATATTATTTTAAGCTTCAAAACTATTTTTAAATGTCATTTGCTTGTTTGTTCATTTTCTTGATCCTGCTACAAGCTTTATGAAATAGTGAAAAATCACATTTAATCCTCTATATTGAAATTTTTGGGTTGTATTATTACATAATAAATGTAATAATTGCCCCATATAATTACACTAAGGTGATAATATTAAAAGATACATAGAAGAAAAATTAATAAAATGGAAAAATTCTTCCGGGCGGAAACCGCTTATTGTCAGGGGTGCCAGACAGGTAGGAAAGACTTTTACTATAAAGGAGTTTGGAAAGCATAATTTCCCATCATTTGTTGCGGTAGACTTTGAAAGGAATAAAACTCTCCACATAATCTTTGAGAAAGATCTAAATCCCCGCAGGATGATCGAGGAACTTGAGATCTATACCGGGCAAAAAATAACACCGGGAAAGACCCTTCTTTTCTTTGATGAGATCCAGGCATGTGAAAAAGCCATTATGATGTTAAGGTACATATATGAAGAGATACCGGAGATGCATGTAATTGCTGCCGGTTCCCTTCTTGAGTTTGCCATGAATTCAATCTCTTTTCCTGTAGGAAGGGTGACTTTTGAATGGATGCGGCCCATGACCTTTAGGGAATTTCTTCTTGCCGGCGGAAAAGAAATACTTATTGAAAGACTTCCCTCTCTTTTTAAACCAGAGCCCGTAAAGGAGATCCTGCATAATTCAGTCATGGAAGAGCTCAGGCGCTACCTGATTGTAGGTGGTATGCCTGAAGCAGCAGCAAAATATTTTGACAGCGGCTCCCTGGCAGCAGTAAAAGAGGTACATGATGATATCATACATTCTTATATTGAATCCCTGGGCAAATATAATGCAAGGGCAAATGTAGAAAGTCTTGAGAAAATAATAAAGTCGGTTCCGTCCAGCGTGGGGTCGCAGATAAAATATACCCGTCTTGATCCTGATAGAAGAGTCGAAGTGACAAAGACTTCCCTTGAAATACTTGAAAAAGCATTTCTAGTGCATCCGGTCCATTCCACAAATATATCAGGCCTTCCTCTTGGAGCAAATGCATCTGCAAAAGTGTTCAAAGCCCTTTTTCTTGATATAGGCCTTATGCAGTATGTTTGCGGAATCGACCCTCTTGAGACAATTAATTCTTCTGATTTGAACTCAGTTTATAGGGGAGCTGTGGCGGAACAGTTTGTGGGTCAGGAACTGCTTGACTCAGGCGGATCGGAAAACTCGAAGCTCTTCTATTGGAGCAGGGCTAAAAAGGGAAGCAGCGCCGAAGTGGATTATGTCATATCAAGGAAAGCGGATATATATCCGATTGAAGTAAAAAGCGGGGCGCCAGGAAAGATGAGAAGCATGCACCTGCTTCTAGATGAATATCCTGAAATCGAGAAAGGCTTTGTCCTGTCATCCAGTATCTACCAGAAGCAAGATTTTGGAAACCTTGTTTATATGCCTCTTTACTCGGCACTAAAGTGAACTTATAAAAATTTGACCATGCTATAATATCGGACTTTAGCTTTTCTTTCTCTTTTGATTTTAAAACTGCTTCTTTTATTTGAAAAGATAGATTGCCTTTGTATGCTTTATTGTTTATTATATTTCAGTCCTGGTCCGTGTTTGATAATATCTTTGGATTACAAATTATGATTCTTAGGCCCTGAGGGAGGTTTATCGATGGATCTAGTATTAGAACAGATACAGCATTTGCAGATCCTTAATCAATTCTGGCTTTCACTTTTTTTATTGATCCCGATTGTGCTGGTAGCCAGGACTGTGGTGGCCGGGACTAAATTTTCACCCATATTAATAGTTGTAGTTTTTGGGCTTACCATGGGTTATGTGCTGGTTGTAAGCGGTGTTGCGACACAGGGCCTGCCGGAGTTTCCTATTATTGACTTGATCAGCAAAACCACAACAGTGGCGCTTACTATTTCTTTTTTTGTGGGCGGACAGGAAATACGCAAGATCTTTATGGGTCAAAAAATATATGTACAAGACATGGTGGTGCCTTCCAAAGAAGAAGTCATGCTGGGGACCAGCAGGACACAGATGGTCTATATTGTAAGATCTTTCTTTTTATTGCTGGGGATAGAATCATTGTACCGTATTATTACAGGGTCATATTTAAGTGAAATAAGCCGGTACTATTCACTGGTAGCATATATCGGAATAATAGGTTCCATCATACTGCTTGATTATAAGGCAACTATTACAAATAAACCGCTTTATATTAAAAAAGGTATTTTAGAAATAATTACTTTTACTGCAATACTTGTGGCAACTCATTATATTTCAATTGCAATAAAACCATTGATCGCATTGCCGCAAATATTTTTTGCTGTAATACTGGGCTCCGGACTTGGAGCTATTATGTATAAATGGAGTTTTGGCCCGACTATTAAAGCCCTGCTATTTGCAGGCATACCTGTAGTGCTGGCGGCAAATTTTATGGTCGGCGGTTCAAGGATAATGCAGGCTTTTTCTATAAAAGGCATGACATCCGTTATGGCTTATGGTTTTTTTGGTCAAATGTTCTGGATGTTTGGCGGTATTGCTATTTTGATGTTATTGGGAAAAACATCAAATGTGAGAAACCTTGCGCCAGGAATGGCTGGTTCACTTTCACACTCAGGTTTAACAGGCGCCTGCACTGCAGGTGATCTGGGGAAAACAGCTGCCTTAAGAGCGCCTATTATGATAAATATACCTTTTGCGGGTCATATTTTCGTATTTTCAATACTTGCAATAAGTGCAAGGCGCGGTTCCTTGATGATGGTCCCCTCCATAATTGTTGTTGCTATAGGTCTGGCGCTAACAACTATTGCACTGAGGACGATCAGGAATTCCGGCGGCAGGGAAAATGTTGAAGTAAAGGGCTTAATGCAATTCTGCCTCGGTTTCCAGCTCATTGCAGTATTCGGGGGGTTTACCTTGCTGGCAGCGGCAGGGATGCCTGTGGGCTATTCCGCTATGGCAAAATCATCAGCTATTTCTCATTTCGGTTTATTTGCGGCAACACAGGGCGGGATGTTTGGAGCAGAAGAGGCAACTATGATACCCTTTATATTTGCCATGCCTTTCCTTATCCATCCCTTTGTGTTCTATATGTTTGGAAAAGCAATGGAGAGGGATGGCGAAATGCCTAAAATACCTGTATACGTACTTGCGGCGCTGGGATTGCTGGGCATAATATTTTCACTGATAATCATATAAAAAAATCCGTATCTTCAATTATTAAATATTATAACTTTTTTAGGCCAGGCTTTTTATTGGAATAGATATGGTAATCTGATATTGTCTTTGCAAAAACAGGCCCGACATCATATAACATTACCGGATCTGTTTTTGCTCCATTGACAACTCTTACTTCACACTGAAGTCAAGCACCCGCCCCTGGGGGCCGGTGACATCTATAAGGATAGTATCGCCTTCCTTTACTTCACCGTTTAAAAGTTTCATGGCCAGCACATTCTGTACTTCGTTCTGGATCACTCTTTTTAGGGGCCTGGCGCCGTATACCGGGTCGAATCCTTCTTTTGCCAGGAGCTTTCTGGCTTTACCGGATACTTCTATGGAAAGCTTCCTGGAAGATAGTATCTTTGCCAGCCCCTCTATCTGTATGTCCACTATCTTCTCTATCTCTTCCATGCCCAGCCTGTGGAATATAATGGTGTCATCAACCCGGTTTAAAAACTCCGGCTTGAAGTTATTCTTCATGGCCTCGTCTATCCTTCTTCTCATCTCTTCCTCGTCCTTGTCCCCCAGGCCGGTTATCCACTGGCTGCCGATATTGGAAGTCATTATTATGACTGCGTTCTTGAAGTCAACCGTACGGCCGTGGCCGTCGGTAAGCCTTCCGTCATCCATTATCTGTAGAAGTATATTGAACACATCATTATGGGCCTTCTCGATCTCATCCAGGAGCAGCACGCTGTAGGGCTTCCTCCTTACCGCCTCTGTAAGGTATCCGCCTTCCTCATATCCCACATAACCGGGAGGTGCGCCTATAAGCCTGGAAACGGTATGCTTTTCCATATACTCGGACATGTCGATCCTTACCATGGCCCTTTCGTCATCAAACATGAACTCTGCCAGGGCTTTGGAAAGCTCTGTCTTTCCCACCCCGGTGGGTCCCAGGAATATGAAAGAGCCGATGGGGCGGTTGGGGTCCTGCAGTCCGGCCCTGGCCCTCCTTATGGCATTTGATATGGCAGTTATGGCCTCGTCCTGGCCTACTACCCTCTGCCTCAGCCTGTCTTCCATATGTATCAGCTTTTCTATCTCGGCCTCCATCAGCCTGGTCACTGGAATGCCTGTCCACCTGGATACAGTCTCAGCGATGTCTTCTTCGTCAACTTCTTCCTTCAGCATCTTTTTTTCTTCCTGGAGTTTGGCCAGCTTCTTATTCTCCTCTTCCAGCTTCCTGGAAAGATCCATGGTCTTTCCGTATTTTAGCTCGGCAGCCCGGGCCAGGTCGGCATCCCTTTCAGCCTGCTCGGCTTCGCTCCTGGTCTTTTCCAGCTCCTCCTTGAGGCTCCTTATGCGGGCTATTATTTCTTTTTCCTGCTGCCAGTGTGCTTTCATGGACCCGCTTTTTTCCTTAAGGTCTGCCAGCTGCTTTTTTATCTTTTCCAGCCTTTCCCTTGAAGCCTTATCCTTTTCCTTCTTAAGCGCCTGGGCCTCTATCTCGGCCTGTTTTATCTTCCTCTCTACCTCATCTATCTCGGAAGGCATGCTGTCTATCTCTATCCTCAGCTTGGAGGCAGCTTCGTCCACCAGGTCTATGGCCTTGTCAGGCAGGAAGCGGTCGGCAATATAGCGGTCAGACAGGATGGCTGCCGACACCAGGGCGGCATCCTGTATCCTTACCCCGTGGTGTACTTCATATTTTTCCCTTATCCCCCTCAGTATTGATATAGTGTCTTCCACGGAAGGCTCGCTTACCTGTACCGGCTGGAACCTTCTTTCCAGTGCGGCATCTTTTTCTATATATTTCCGGTATTCATCCAGGGTGGTAGCCCCGATAGCATGAAGTTCCCCCCTGGCCAGCATGGGCTTTAGCATATTGGATGCATCCACCGCGCCTTCTGCTGCGCCTGCGCCCACTACTGTATGGAGCTCGTCCAGGAAAAGTATTATCTCTCCTTCTGCCTTTGACACTTCCTTCAGCACTGCTTTCAGCCTGTCTTCGAATTCACCCCTGTATTTGGCGCCGGCTATAAGGGCGCCCATATCAAGGGCCACTACTTTCTTATCTTTAAGACCTTCCGGTATATCCCTGGATACTATGCGGTTGGCCAGGCCTTCCACTATAGCCGTCTTTCCCACTCCCGGCTCGCCTATGAGTACTGGATTGTTCTTTGTCCTCCGGGAAAGCACCTGGATCACGCGCCTTATTTCCTCGTCCCTTCCTATAACCGGATCCAGTTTCTGCTTCCGGGCAAGTTCAGTCAGGTCCTTTCCGAACCTTTTTAAGGCCTGGTATTTATCCTCCGGGTTCTGGTCGGTTATCCTCTGGCTGCCCCTGATCTCCACCAGTACCTGGTATATCCTGTCTTTGGTCACTCCCGAGGACCTCAGGAGTTCTCCCGCTTTTCCGGGACTCTGTGCCATGGCCACCAGTATATGCTCCGTGGATACATACTCATCCTTTAACTGCCTGGCTTCGCTGAAGGCCTGGTCCAGTATATTATTAAGGCCGCTCCCCATATATATCTGGGCGCCGCCGCCTGATACCCTGGGAGCATTATTTACGGCCTCATCTATTTGTGACCTTAAATTTTCTATATTTACTTCAAGTTTCTGCAGCACAGGTATTATTATTCCCTCTCCGGGTTCCAGCATGGCTGACATCATATGGATATCCTCCACGCTCTGGTGACCGTTCTCGGAGGCGATAGCCTGTGCTCTTGTAAGCGCCTTCTGGGATTTTATGGTAAACTTATCAAACTGCATTTATGTAATCACCTCTTTTTTTATTATTAACTAAACTGCTATATTTTCCCTGGGGTTCTCGTCATACCCTTTAAGGAATTCTTCAAACTGCTTCCTTTTTTCTTTATCCATCTTTTCCGGAAATACTATTTTTATCCTTACATACAGGTCTCCCGGTTTTTTCCCTTTAAGTCCGGGCAAGCCTTTGCCTTTAAGCCTGAGCGTCCTGCCTGACTGGGTCTTCGGGGGAAGCTTTACATCTACCTTTCCGTCAAAAGTGGGTACATCTATCTTTCCTCCCTCATATGCTTCCTTTATGGTAACCGGGACATCTATATAAAGGTCGTTTCCCTTCCTGGTAAACAATTTATGGCCGGCTATATTGATGGTGATAAACAGGTCTCCAGATGCTCCTCCCATGGGTGAAGCTCCGCCTTCGCCGGCAAGCCTTATCTTGCCTCCATCCTTTATGCCGGCAGGGATCCTGACATCAACCGTCCTTGCCTTTCCGTCCTTCTGCAGCCTCAGTGACCTGCGGGTGCCGCTATATGCCTCCCTGAGCGATATCTCCATGGAAGATTCCAGGTCCTGTCCCTTCCGGGGCGCCCTGGCGCCTCCTCCAGTAAAGTCCTGGCCGCCGAAATTAAATCCGGAACTTCGCTGGCCTCCCCCGGACCCGAAGAACATCTCAAAGAAGTCGGAAAATCCTCCGCCCATACCTCCGAAACTGAAGCCTTTCCCGCCGCCAAAGTCATAGGTATATGACTGGCCTCCTCCGCCAGGCGGCCGCCCGGCATTGGCATACTGCTTCCAGTTAGATCCAAGCTGGTCATACCTCTGCCTTTTCTGGGGGTCCTTTAACACTTCATAGGCCTCCCCGATCTCCTTGAACTTCTCCTCAGCTCCCGGATTATCGGCATTGGCATCGGGATGATATTGCCGGGCCAGTTTCCTGTATGCTTTTTTTATCTCATCGGCAGCGGCCTTTTTGTCCACTCCCAGGATCTTGTAATAGTCTTTGTAATCTACCATATATCCTTCACCGCTTTAGTCCATAAATATGTCTGCCCATAACTTTGCCAAGCTATGGGCAGTACTTTCCCTTATTGTCTTTTGAGGCCTTTTCCTTATTCTTCTACCTTGACCTCTATCTTTTTGGGCTTCTTTACTTCAGCTTTTGGTATTAGTATGTCAAGGACGCCGTCCCTGTAGGAAGCCTTTATCTTGTCTGCTTTCACTGGTACTCCGATATTGAAGGACCTGTAGAAGGAACCATAGCTTCTCTCAATCCTGACAAAATCCTTGTCTTTTTCTTCCTTCTCGTACTTCCTCTCCCCTTTGATGATAAGCTGATCATCATCCACGGATATGTCTATGTCTTCCTTTTTCATTCCGGGAAGGTCAGCTTTCAGCTGGACATCATGGTCTGTCTCCTTGATATCCACGTCGGGAGCCCATACGGTGGCCTTCTTTCCTTCGCCTTTTTTGTCCAGTGCATCAAACCATCTTCCTACTTCGTCCCTGAACTGTACCATATCGCTGAAGGGATCCCATCTTACTATAGGCATAATACACCTCCTCGCCTTGCTTGCCCTTGCTGCGGGCTCCCGTATCCGGAAGCCCATTTTTATAAATCTTATTTATCGTCTTTTGCTTCAAATTCAGCATCTATTACATCTTCATCGGAGCCATTTCCATCCTGCTGGCCACCGCCCGCCTGTCCTCCGGCTGCTCCCGCATCCGGTCCGGCTCCGGGTCCTGCGCCCTGGGCCCCGGCAGAGGACTGTGCATACATCTGCTGCGACAGCTCGTTCTGCAGGGTCTGCAGGGTCTCGGTCTCCTTCTTCATCTGCTCTGCATCATTGGACTCGATAGCCTTCTTTAGCGCGCCTACCTGGTCTTCTATCTTCTTCTTCATGTCTGCCGGGACTTTGTCTCCCATGTCTTTCAGCAGTTTTTCGGTAGAGTATACCAGTCCGTCTGCTGTATTTTTGGCATCTATGGCCTCACGCTGCTTCTTATCTTCATCGGCATGCTCCTTGGCCTCATTAACCATCCTCTCTATCTCGTCATCAGAAAGATGCGAGGTAGCAGTAATGGTTATCTTCTGCTCTTTGCCGGTAGCCGTATCCTTGGCTGACACATTTACGATACCATTGGCATCAATATCAAAGGCCACCTCTATCTGGGGTACGCCCCTTGGTGCCGGAGGTATGCCGTCCAGCCTGAACCTTCCTATGGTCTTGTTATTGGCTGCCATATCCCTTTCACCCTGGAGCACATGGATATCCACGCTGGTCTGGCTGTCAGCTGCCGTAGTAAATACCTCGCTCTTCTTGGTGGGGATGGTGGTATTCCTCTCTATGAGTTTGGTCATGACTCCGCCCAGGGTCTCTATGCCCAGTGAAAGCGGTGTTACATCCAGGAGGACCACATCTTTTACATCTCCCTTGAGTACTCCCGACTGTATGGCCGCACCCACTGCCACTACTTCATCAGGGTTTACGCCCTTATTGGGATCTTTCCCTATAAAGTTTTTTACCAGTTCCTGTATTACGGGCATCCTGGTAGACCCTCCAACCAGTATGACTTCATCTATTTCCGAAGCCTTAAGTCCTGAATCCTTCAAAGCCTTTTCCAGCGGCTGCTTGCACCTGTCTGTAAGGTCTGCTGTCAGCTGTTCAAACTTGGACCTGGCAATCTTCATCTCAAGATGCTTGGGTCCGTTAGCATCAGCGGTTATAAATGGCAGGCTTATATTTGCCTCGGTCACTGATGAAAGCTCTACCTTGGCCTTCTCAGATGCCTCGATAAGCCTCTGGAGCGCCTGCTTGTCCTGCCTCAGGTCTATTCCCTGCTCCTTCTTGAACTCATCAGCCAGGTGATTCATTATCCTGTCATCATAATCGTCGCCGCCAAGATGCATGTCCCCATGGCTTGATTTTACCTCGAAAACGCCTTCGCCCACTTCAAGTACCGATACGTCAAAAGTACCGCCACCCAGGTCGAATACCAGTATGTTCTCATCCTTTTTCTTATCAAGTCCATAGGCCAGTGATGCTGCCGTGGGCTCGTTTATGATCCTCAGCACATTGAGTCCGGCTATTTTTCCCGCATTCTTGGTAGCCTGCCTCTGGGAATCATTAAAATATGCGGGTACGGTTATCACGGCATCGGTAACCTCTGTCCCCAGGTAGCTCTCTGCATCCTTTTTCAGCTTCTGCAGTATCATGGCAGAGACCTCCTCGGGAGTATGGGTCTTTCCCCCCATCTTTACCTCAGCCAGGTTGTTCCTGCCCTTTTGCACATCATAGGCTACTATCTTCCTCTCGCTCTCTACTTCGTCATATTTTCTTCCGATAAACCTTTTAATGGAATAGATGGTATTCTCAGGATTAAGGGCTGCCTGCCTTTTAGCCAGCTGCCCCACCAGCCTTTCACCTTTTTTGGTAAGGCTTACTACCGAAGGGGTAGTCCTTCCGCCTTCACTGTTGGTTATGACTGTAGGTTTCCCCCCTTCCATAACAGCTATGGCTGAATTAGTGGTTCCCAGGTCTATTCCTACTGCTTTACCCATTATTATCTGTCCTTTCCTTATTAATTTTCTGTTCTATCTATTCTTACAGCATTATTGTATAGTCATCTAAAATCGGTTAGCCTTACCAGGTAGTTCTTAAAACAATCGACAACTTCTTCCGGGCATTTCCCCAGGATCACATCATCCCTTCTTTTTATAAGAACGATGATCGACCTCAGGTTCATTCCCTGATCATACATAAGCTCCCTTATATACTCCAGCCATTTTATATCATGCCTGGAGTAATACCTCTTGCGGCCTCTTCTTAAGGGGACCACCAGGCTGAACTTCTCATAATAATACAGCGTCCGGCTGTTAACCCCTAAAAAATCCGCTACCAGCTCTATAGGATAACTCTTATCATCTTTACTAAACAATAATGCTCACCACCTTTATGATGGTAAATTTTATACAATAACATTTTAAATGTCAATAATATTATAAAGGATTTTAATATAATTGTAAAAGTAATTTTTCACTTTAAGTGAAAAATGTTTTTCTGTTAGTTATCCTGCTCTGATCTTGCTCTTAAAAAATTTTCTTTTAAATTATTCAGGGGGCCATATTATCTTAGTTTTTAGAAACCGGTTTATAGTTTTGTACCAAATCATACCCCGTACTTCTTCCGCCTTCCGGCAATTTATATAAGATTTTTTTATCAATCAAATCGTTAATATCCCTAAGTGCCGTATCCGGTGAACACTTTGTGATCTTTGCCCATTTAGAGCTTGTCAGCTTGCCGTCAAATCCATCCAGCAATTTATTTAATACTTTCCTTTGTCTTTCATTTTCAATTCTCGAAGAATTGCCGGCCCAGAATTCATATTTCTGAAGAACCTTCTTAAGTATTACATTGGATGATTCTAGCGCATTCTGCAGGCAATACAAAAACCATTGCAGCCATTTTGTGATGTCAGAATCGCCTTTCTGTGTCTGCTCTAAAATATCATAATACTGTTGTCTCTCGTTTCTTATTTGAGCTGACATGCTATAAAAACGGTGCTGTTGTCCATCTGACCGGGCCAGGATCATATCAGTCAGTGCCCGGGCAATCCGTCCATTCCCATCCTCAAATGGATGAATAGTTACAAACCATAAGTGAGCTAGCGCTGCTTTTATCACTAAGTCAAAGTCCTGATCATTATTAAACCATTCTAGAAACTTTTTCATCTCTTTTTCCAGACAGCTTGAAGAAGGTGCCTGATAATGGATCTTTTCTCTCCCTATCGGCCCAGAGACAACTTGCATCGGACCTCTGGAATCATCCCGCCATTTCCCGACGAGAATCTTCTGAATTCCGCTATATCCTGTTGGGAATAATGCATTATGCCAGCTAAAAAGCCTCTGTCTGGTTAATGGCTTATTAAAATTAACAGCAGCATCGATCATCATCTCGACAACACCGTCTACATTTCTTTCAGAAGGAACTATTCCCGTCGAAATATCCAAACCTAGCTGACGGATAATTGAAGAGCGGACTTGTTCCGGATTTAATAATTCTCCTTCAATTTCTGATGATCGCAGCACATCTTGAGTCAGTATAACCAAATTTGCCTGGTCCCTTAATTCAAACCCCAATGTTCCCATACGACCGAGTACTCGACCCTGTAGATTTCTTACATCTATTAATAAGGCTAATATTTCATCAGTATCCCATTTAAATTCCAGCCAATCAGGCCGTTCATATATATACATATTAATCTCCGCAAATATTACGGTAAATATATCAATAATTTCATGATTAGTCAAATAATCTCCGCAATAATTGCGGTGTTTATCCTGGTTATTCGCCGCATACTATGCCTCGGCCATATATCCTCTTCTCTGGGCTTGTTTTTGCTGATACTTTTTATGGATTTCTCTATTTGTTTTTGCTGTCTTTCTGGCACCAAACACCATAACCAGAAATCATAAGGGCCGGTTCCTTCTTTTATAAAAAGGACCGGCCCCTGTCAGTCTACGCTGTCACTACCACCTTACGGTAGCGCAGATCCCTATAAGGGAACCAAGGATCATCAGAATCCTGTACAGCTTCTTCATAACATTCCTCCTAAAATATTGGTTGCCTGACTGCTGGAAATGCTGCCGGTTTGCGGAGGTATTGCTATGATGATATCGGGCTACTATTAGTACTACAGGATTATACGTAATTTATTACATATAAATTGTATTATTATAACATAAGTCTATTAAATGTGTTAGTTATTTATACGAAATTTAACAAAAATTTTTTCTTTTTCTCATAAAAGACTTAAGCAGAAATATTTCTTAACTTGAATAGCCGATAATCTCCGCATATTTTATGTTTATTAGCCTGGTTATTCTACAAATTATTTGCTTTAAGCTTTATTATGGTATCCGGGTTCTATTAAAAACTTTTACTTTGTGAAAATATAGATATAATTTCATGTTTACAGTTCTATGCTGATACAATATATGGATAAAGAGACAGGCAGGTTAAAATAAGGGAATTAAAGACATTATCAAAATATCTGTCCCGGCACTGGATGCCTTTTTCCGGCAGTGTCATATATATACTTCTTACCGACGGCCTGGCGCTATTGATCCCCTGGATACTTAAGCAGGCCATAGACAGCATAGAGGATTTCCCGGATACCGCTTTGCTCCTTCGCTATGCCGGCCTGCTGGTGGCGGTTGCCGCCGTTCAGGGGATCTTCAGGTTTTATATGCGTAAAGTGATGATAGGCATATCCAGGAAGATAGAATACAGCATAAGGATTGATTTCTTTGCTCACCTTCAGAAGCTTGGTTCTTCATTCTTCATAAATACCAGGACCGGAAGCATTATGGCCCTTATGACGAATGACCTGGAAGCTGTTAGGAATTTTCTGGGGCCGGGGCTTATGAATCTTTTCAATACCATATTTGTCTTTTTTAGCACACTTATAGTGATGTTCCTGATAGATGTCAAACTGTCTCTCTACTCCATGATAGCTATCCCCATCCTTCCTTTGGTGGTGCAGCGGCTTAGCGCCATGCTTTACAGAAGGTTCAAAGAATCCCAGGAGCAGTATTCATCCCTCTCCGCCAGGACCCAGGAAAGCATAGCCGGCATCAAGGTAATAAAGTCTTTTACCAGGGAGGAAAATGAAAAAAATATATTTTCCGGTTTGAATCTGGAATATATAAAAAGGAACCTTTCCCTGGCAAAGGTAAGGAGCGTCTTCTGGCCGGCTATGATATTTATAGGAGGGATAGGTACTTTGGTGGTCCTGCTTATTGGCGGCAAGCGGGTAATAGCCGGGGAACTTACACTGGGACAGTTTGTCCAGTTCTCGGCATATATAGGCGCCATAACCTGGCCTCTTATCTCGCTGGGATGGGTGATAAACCTTATTCAGCGCGGTTCAGTATCCTTGAAGAGGATAAACGATGTCTTCAGGGTAAAACCGGATATAGTTTCAGGCTCCGGTACAGCTTATCCGAAAAGCGTAATGGGGAGGATCTCTTTTAAAAATGTGTCTTTCAGGTATGAGATGGGGGAAGCTGCCAGGGACCTGGCAGGAAAAGACTTTATTGATACTGTAGACAGCCCTGGACCAGGAGAGAAAAGCTGGGTGCTGGAGAATATCTGTTTTGATATTGAGCTGGGGATGCAGGTGGGCATCGTGGGTTTTACCGGGTCAGGAAAATCAACTCTGGCAAACCTTATACCGCGCCTGGAGGACCCGCAGAAAGGCAGTATTTATATAGACGGGGCAGATATAAGGCATTATCCCCTGGACCGCCTCAGGAACAGTATCGGTTATGTCACCCAGATGCCGTTTTTATTCTCCAAGACCATAAGAGATAATATCCTTTTTGGTTCCGAGGAAGCAATGGCGGGCCTGAGCCGGGACGAGATAGATAAAAGAGTATCGGATGCCGCCCGGATATCGCACCTCCATGAAGACGTAGCCGGGTTCCCCAATGGATATGGGACACTTATCGGGGAAAGGGGTGTGACACTTTCCGGGGGCCAGAAGCAGAGGCTTGCAATTGCCAGGGCTTTACTGGCCAGGCCCCGGATACTTATCCTGGATGACTCCTTTTCCAATGTAGATACCAATACTGAGGAGATGATACTATCGGACCTCAAGGCAGAGACCGCCAGTATCACTACTATAATGATCTCCCACAGGATATCCACCATCAAGGATTCCAGCCTTATCATAGTCCTGGATGAGGGGAAGATAGATTCGATGGGAAAACACGGGGAACTTATGAAAAAATGCGAAATATACCAGAACCTGTACCAGAGGCAGCAGCTGTCTGAAGAACTTGAGGAAGAGCTGTAGGAGTAAAGTGATAATATTATGGATAGTTTCTATGAAAAAGAACTGACAGGAAGGTCCTTCGACAGGCAGACTGCTTCCAGGCTGTTCGGGTTTATAAGGCCTTACCGGCACCTGCTGGCGCTTACTATTTTCCTGCTCCTGCTTACTGCGGGCCTCCAGGTGGCAGGACCTTATCTTATAAAGCTGGCCATAGATGATTATATCACTCCCGGGCAGCTGGAAGGGCTTATGTACATAGTTGTACTTTACGGGCTGGTCATACTATTCGAGTTTGCCGTCAGGTATTTCCAGAGCTACTATACTGAGTACCTGGGGCAAAAGATAATGTATGATATGAGGATGGAGATCTTCTCGCATATCCAGAGACTGCCCATGTCATATTTTGATAAAAACCCGGTGGGCAGGGTCATGACCAGGGTGACTACCGATGTCCAGAGCTTAAATGAGATGCTTTCCTCCGGGATAGTGACCCTGTTCGGGGACCTGTTTATGGTGCTGGGGATAATGGGCATAATGCTGGCCCTGAACTGGAAGCTATCGCTGGTCACTTTCTCGGTCCTTATCCTCCTGGCAATAGCTACCTTTATATTCCGCTCCAGGGTCAGGGTCACTTTCAGGCTTATAAGGACAAAGATATCCAATATAAATTCCTTCCTTCAGGAATCTATAAGCGGGATCATAACTACCAAACTTTATACCAGGGAGCGCGAGAACAATGAAGAGTTTGCCGGCCTTAACCGGCAGTATCTGGCTGAATACCTGAGGACCATCCTCTACTATGCCGTATTCTTCCCGGTAGTCATCCTTATAAGCACCATGGCCACCGCCCTGGTAATATGGTATGGCGGAGGCCAGGTGATACGGGATGTCCTGACCCTGGGGACCCTGGTGGCATTCCTGCAGTATGTGGAAAAATTCTTCCACCCCATCAGCGACCTCAGCGAAAAGTTCGGCATACTCCAGGAAGCCCTGGCCGCTTCCGAGAGGATATTCAGGCTCCTTGACATAAAGCCGGCCATAACTTCCCCGCCCCATCCGGTCCGCGTAGAGAAAGTAAAGGGAAATATAACCTTCAAGCATGTCTGGTTTGCCTATAATGATGATGATTATGTACTGAAGGATATCTCCTTCGAGCTTGAGACGGGACAGAGCATAGCCTTTGTGGGGGCCACCGGGTCGGGAAAGACATCTATTATAAATCTTCTTAACCGGTTTTATGATATCCGGAAGGGCCAGATACTCCTGGATGGTATAAACATAAAGAAATTCGACCTGCAGGACCTGAGGAGGCATATCGGCGTAGTCATGCAGGATGTATTCCTGTTCTCGGGAAATATTTTGGAGAATATACGGCTGGGAAATAAGGATATAAGCCTGGAGCAGGTAATAGAAGCATCCAAATATGTCAATGCCCATAAGTTTATAACCCGGCTGCCGGGGCAGTATGGCTTCGAGGTGAAGGAAAGGGGCCAGGTCCTTTCTGTGGGCCAGAGGCAGCTTATCGCCTTTGCCCGGGCCCTGGTGTTCAATCCTGAGGTGCTGCTGGTCCTGGACGAGGCAACTTCCAGTATAGATTCCGAGATAGAAGCCCTGATACAGGATGCCCTGTCCCGGGTCATGAAGGACAGGACTACCATAGTCATAGCCCACAGGCTCTCCACCATAAGAAATGTGGATAAGATAATCGTCCTCTCACATGGGGAGATCGTGGAAAGGGGCACCCATTCGGAGCTTCTCAGGGCCAGGGGTATTTATCATAAGCTGTATAAATACCAGTATCAGCTGCAGAAGTGATCCCCGGGACTTTATTTGTCCTTTTATTCTATTATAAATATTTTAGTTTATGAAAAATATCTTTTTTTTTTCCTTTTTATCTGATAGTTTTATAAACCAAATATGTATAATAAGAATGCTTATTTATAAAAATCTTTATGCAGGAAAAGATCTTATTGAATACGGAACTTGATGTCAGACAGGACCAGCATTACTACTCTTTAAACACTGATAAAGTATTGGACCTTTTGGGAACTTCTTTAAGCGGCCTTACGGATGAGGAAGCTGCAAAAAGGCTGGGGGAGTACGGCAAAAATGAGATAGAAAAAAGAAAAACTGTAACTCCTTTTAAAATATTCTTAAGGCAGTTTACCTCATTTATCGTGATAATACTTTTTGCAGCTATTTTTATATCTTTGCTTATCGGGGAGAGGCTTGATGCAATTGTTATTGCAATAATACTGGTGCTGAATGGAGTCTTTGGGTTTATCCAGGAATACAAGGCTGAAAAGGCCATTGAATCATTGAGGAGAATGACAGCTTTAAAGGCCAGGGTGACCAGAAGCGGGCGTGAAGCAGAGATAGATTCAAGGGAGCTTGTCCCCGGGGATATAATATCGCTTGAGACAGGGACCAAAGTACCGGCAGATGCGAGGCTTATTGAACTGGCTGCGCTTCAGGTGGATGAGGCTTCGCTTACCGGGGAGTCCACCCCTTCAAACAAGATCACTGCGCCGCTGGAAAAAGACACATCAGTAAATGACCGGGATAATATGGTCTTTATGGGCACAATTGTTACAAAAGGCCACGGGCAGGCTGTCATCACAAAAACAGGCATGGTCTCAGAAATAGGCAAGATCGCAGGGCTGGTACAGGAAGTAAAGGAAAAGCTGACACCGCTTCAGGAAAATCTTAAGCAATTCGGGAAGTGGCTGGGACTGGTGACGATCTTCATCTGTGCCATTGTCTTTGGCGTGGGCATATTAAGGGAATACATTACTGCATCATCTGTGGACCTGGCTGATGTCACAGAGCTGTTTTTGGCTGCAGTGGCGCTGGCTGTAGCCGCCATTCCCGAAGGGCTTCCTGCAATTGTCACCATCTCGCTGGCTCTGGGAGTAAGCAAGATGGCAAAAAGAAATGTCCTTCTGCGCCAGCTGCCGGCAGTCGAGACCCTGGGCTCTACCAATGTCATCTGCTCAGACAAGACCGGGACCCTGACAAAAAATGAGATGACTGTTACTGAGATCTATGCAAATAACGATCTTATCAGGGTCTCTGGAGAAGGGTATAAACCGCAGGGCGATTTTACTTCTGACAAGAAAGTGCTTAAGGACAGAAAAAATATAGACCTCCTGCTTAAGATCGGCGCCCTTTGCAATGATTCCAGGCTGAGCCGAAATGAAAGCTGGGAGATATTCGGGGATCCTACCGAGGGGGCGCTTGTTGTGTCTGCTGCCAAATCCGGACTTGAGAAACCGCAGCTTGAAAAGGCTTTCCCCAGGATCGACGAGATCCCGTTTGATTCGGCCAAAAAGACCATGACCACCATACACAGAACCGGCGATGGATACACAGCATATATAAAGGGCGCTCCTGACATAGTGCTGGAAAATTGCAGCCATATAAATATTAATGGGGACATAAAGCCGCTGTCAGACAGGGAAAGGGAAAGGATAACCGGCATAAACCGGGACATGGCTGGCAGGGCCTTAAGGGTCCTGGGATTTGCTTATAAAAAAATTGATAAAGATTATGACATCTCAAGCCCGGACATTGATAAAGGCCTGGTCTTTGTGGGCCTGCAG
>CAZDXU010000008.1:0-2787 GCA_964509585.1 uncultured Actinomycetota bacterium
TCCTGGAAGTAAAAGACCTGTGCAAGGATTTTCCAGGTGTAAGGGCACTTTCAAATTTCAGCTTCGATCTATATAAGGGTGAAGTGCATTGCCTCATCGGAGAAAATGGCGCCGGAAAATCCACATTTATCAAGATACTATCGGGATTCTTTAAGCCTACTTCAGGAAGCATTTTTTTTGATGAAGAAAAATATACTCTTCTGACACCATACCTGGCAAGAAAAATTGGCATCCAGACAGTATACCAGGAAGATATCCTGGTGCCCCAGATAAGCGCTGCTGAAAATATTTTCCTCGGTTCCGAAAAAGACGGCCAGAGACTTTTTGTTGATTATGGAAAAATGGTAGACATGGCAACAAACCTGGCGGATAAAATAGGCATACAAATCAAAGCCGGAGAAAGCTATGAAAAGCTGAGCCCTCCCGACCAGCAATTTGTGAAAATATTAAAAGCACTTGCATTGGAGCCAAAGGTACTCATTTTAGATGAGCCCACACAGGCTTTTAACATAAAAGATATAGGCCTTATCACGGATATGGTAAAGAGGATAAGCGCTGAGGGGGTCAGCGTCATATATATAGCCCACAACCTGGATGAGATCATTGAAGTCGCCAGCAGAGTGACGGTATTGCGTGATGGAAAGAAGGTCAATACTCATGATAGCAGGAGGGGAACCCTGAATTCAGAGGACCTGGCAAAAGAGATGGTGGGAAGACCTGTAAACCTGTTCTACAGGAAAAAACAGCATGCTATAGGTGATTATGTCTTCGAAGTTAAAGGCCTGAAGCTAAAGCCAGGTTCCAGGGCAGTCGATTTCAGTGTAAAAGAAGGGGAAATACTGGGTCTTGCAGGATTGAAGGGTGCAGGCAGGACCGAGATCGCAAGGGCAATATTCGGGGCCCATAGCAAGCATGAAGGTGAAGTATTTTACAGGGGCCAAAAAATAACTCCTGCTAATCCCATCGATGCAGTGAAGAACGGCATAGCATTACTTACTGAAAATAACAAGGTAGATGGATTGTTTATGGGGATGCCCGTAGATCATAATATAACCATTGTAGGTCTGGATAATATCGGGAGGTTCTTTATAGATCTGAGGAAGGAAAAAAAATTAGCCCGCGACTATATAGAAAGATTAAATATAAAGACCCCTTCACTTGACCAGGAGGTCAGGTTTCTGAGCGGAGGCAATCAGCAAAAGGTGGTCATAGCAAAATGGCTGTTTAAGGGAGTGGACATACTGATCGTGGATGAACCCACCCATGGGATAGATGTCAATGCAAAGGTAGAGGTATATGAACTTTTTACCGAACTGGCATCATCAGGCAAATCCATAATAATGATATCGTCGGAGATGCCGGAACTTATTTCCATCAGCGACAGGGTAATCGTGATCAGAAACTTTGAGATCTCCAGGACACTTCAGGGAGATGAGATAACGGAAGAAAATATTTTATCAGGATTTATGGGAGCAGACAAAAGTGTTAGATAAAAATGAAAACAAAAAAACTGTCCCTTTGAGCAAGAGATTTGGTTTTTTAAGAAACCAGATAACTTACTTAATACTGGTTATACTGGTCGTTTCAATTGTGGCGACCATTTTAAACCCAAATTTTTTGACCACCAGGAATTTCTTTAATGTCACACAGCAGATATCTGTCCTGGGCATACTGACCATGTGCATGGCACTATTGATGATATCCGGGGGATTGGATATCTCAATAGGGACTATGGCCGGACTGGTGGGAATGGTATTTACCAGGATGGTTCTTTCGGGGTATAGCATACCCCTGTCAGTTTTGGCTGTGGTTGCCCTGTCTACATTCCTGGGTTTTATCAATGGAGTGATCATAGCCAAAAGCAAGGTCACTCCTCTTATAATAACACTGGGAATGATGTATGTCTTTTATGGAATAGCCCTTATCGTGTCTCAGGGAAGGCCCCATTCCCTGGGAGGAAGTTTTGAATTTTTAGGCAGGGCAAAAATAGGACCTATTCCCTTTACTATAATAGTCTACTTGCTGATCTTTGCTTTTGCCTATCTTCTCAGGCGATATTCAAAATACGGCAGAAGGCTGAATGCTATTGGGGGCAATGTGCAGGCGGCTTTCCTTTCCGGGATAAATGTAGATATGCATATAATATCAATATATGCATTGAGCGGGATGATAGTAGGACTTGCTGGACTGGTCCTTGCTTCAAGACTTGGGATGGTCAGGGCCGATAGCGGAACCGGGTATGAACTTCAGGCGCTGGCCGCATGCATTATAGGCGGGATAACTTTTGAAGGAGGCAGGGGCAGCCTGGTGGGAGCATTTTTGGGAGTCCTCCTTCTGGGCATTATGTACAATGCCATGAATATAATAGGCGTGTCTTCATATATGCAGACAATATTCCTGGGTGCGATCATAGTTATCGCAACCGTAATAAGCAATATTGGAAGAATGCGAAGATGACCATGGGCATTTCCGGTAAAACTGTAAAAAATACAAAAAAGCAGCGGGGGTGATATAAATGAAAATACTTGCCATAGGCGCGCATCCGGATGATGTAGAGATGCTTTGTGCCGGTACACTGGCAAAGTACAGCAGGGAGGGACATGAAGTATTTATCTGTCATGTATGTAATGGAAACAAGGGAAGCATGGTATACGGATCTGAAGAACTGGCAAAAATACGGAGAAAGGAAGCTATAAGTTCTGCAGAAATAATAGGTGCCGCATCTATATGGGGCGGATTGTCAGATGGTGAAGTTGTCTTAGACCTGGATTCCAGGATTAAAATAAT
>CAZDXU010000009.1:0-4586 GCA_964509585.1 uncultured Actinomycetota bacterium
TCTTAGCATCGATATCGGCATCATCCTCATCCACTATCTCTATTCCCAGGTTTTCTATTACTTCATATATGTTTTCTATCTGTTCCTTGTTCAGGTCTACTTCTGCAAGAGTCTCTGATATCTCTTCGGTTGTAAGCAAGCCGTCAGCCTTACCTTTAGTTATAAGGGATTTTACTTCCTCCAGCTTTAGTTCAGATCCTGTTTTCATACTTAGTCACCTCAAAAAATAAGATTTGCAGCGAGTTTCTGAAAGCAATATTCTATCCAATATATTGAAATATTCAAGCTTCTTCTATTTATTTATTATACCCAGATTTTGTTTTTCCTGTTCCAGCTTGATAAGGCGCTGATAAAGACTGTCATACTTCCGGTCCAGCTTATCCCTGTCATCCTGGCTTGAATCCCTCTTTGAATTCTCATACTCCAGCATTTTCTTTCTTATATAGTCTATCTCGTCAGAAAGATGAACCTTCCTGAGGTTATGTAGGATTTCCTCACAGGCCGGTCCCAGATCATCACCGTCATATTGAAGTTCGCTAAACTGGATATAATTATAAAGTTTTTTGGTCTCAGCATTATCTAGAGAACCAGACGGGATCTTGATGGGAAAGTTTATTTTTTTGTTATTTTTTCCTGCTTTTTCTGCTTCGGATTTCAGGGCCCTGTACAGCTCCCTGGTATCATCAAATTTGAAGAAAGATGGGCCCAATTCCAGAAAGTCGTCCAGCCTGGGACCAGGGCCGTTCATGAATAGCTTAAGTGCTTCTATCTCTACTTTTTTTAGCGGCAATATCTTCTGGCTTTCGGTTTTTTTATTTCCAGAACTTTCACTTTTTTCCCAGTAATCCCTGCTTCCTGCAGGTTCCAGTTTCTTTTTCTGGAGTTCTTCAAAAAGCAGGTCCTCCTTAAGGTCAAGTTTTCCGACTATCTTCTTGATGCATTCTTCCTGGATAATCGAAGAAGAAAGGGTGGATATAAAGCTTATAAGGCCGTCGCTGGCCTTGAGTTTTCCTGAAAGATCCCTTATGTCATGCTTTTCCAGTATTATATCCATGGTAAAGTCTATGATGTTCCGGGCATCTTTTATTCTTGCCAGAAAACTATCCTTTCCCCTGTTCATTATATATTCCGCCGGATCAAAACCTTTTTCCAGCACAGCCACCTTTATATCGAGGTTGCTGCTGAAATAAAGATCCAGCCGGTCATTGTATTCCTTTAACCTCTCAATGCCCTTAAGGGAAGCATTCATGCCTGCCTGGTCGCTGTCAAATACCAGTATGATATTTTTTGTAAACCTTCCCAGTATTTTTATCTGTTCGGAAGTAAGTGCTGTACCCAGGCTGGCAACTGCATTCCTTACTCCTGCCTGGTGAAGAGCCATTACATCCGTATAGCCCTCTACTATAAGTACCTGGTCAAGGTCCACTATCTGGTTCTTTGCCTGGTTGATATTATAAATATTCCTGCCTTTGGAAAATAACCGGGTCTCAGGCGTATTGATATATTTAGCGCTCTGCCCGGCAGCACCTGACTTCTCATCCAGTATCCTCCCGCCAAATCCAATGGGTTTTCCCACTATATCCTCAATGGGGAACATTATCCTTCCCCTGAACCTGTCATATATGGTACCCGGTTTTTTTGTGCTTTCTATTGCCAGGCCGCTGTCTACCATCTCCCTGTCCCTGTATCCCCTCTTTTTTGCAAAACCGGTAAAATTATCCCACAGGTCCATGCAGTAGCCAACCTCAAAATCCTTTATGGTCTCTGGTGAAAAACCCCTTTTACTCAAATACTGGAGCGGGGCTTTTCCGGATTTACTGTTATGCAGGATAAACTGGAAATACTTTTTGGCGAGGTCATTCATCTCATACAGCTTTTTCCTGGCTTTTCCCGCCTCCCTGGATGAGCCTGTCATATTGTATTTAAGCTTATAGCCCGTCTTATTGGCAATAAACTCCACCGATTCCAGGAAATCAAGGTTTTCCATCTTTTCGATAAAACTGATGACATCCCCGCCTTCGCCGCAGCCGAAACAGTGGTAAAGCTGCCTGGTGGGATCGACTGAGAATGAGGGCGTCTTTTCCTTATGGAATGGACACAGCCCTGAATAGTTCTTTCCCGATTTTTTCAGGTTCACATAACCTGATACTATTCCATATATATCAGCACGGGATTTCAGTTCATCTACTTCGCCGTCTTTAAGACTCCTGGACATATTCAGCTACAATGAGGTATATAAATTTGAATAAACGCTTCAACCATATTTTATTAAGAAATCCTCTTAATTAAAAGCTGTTATTGAGCTGGTTGAGATATTTAGAAAAATTTTTCCAATCTCCGGCAGATAAGGCGGTACATGCGGGCACTTCTACTCTGAGGCCAGATATCTGCCTTCCTTGTTTGAAAGGCAGATATCAAATATTTTTAATTATCTTACTTAGTAGCCTACTGTTTCCCAGCAATCAAACGGAGCCGCGACCTCTTCGCTTACATAGACCTGGGTCTCGAGTATCTGGAATATCGAACTAGGTACAAGCGGGGTAACAGGGCCCAGGAGTATCAGTCTTGATATCATCCTCTGCCATGACACAAAGGTGCCCATGGTCTGCAGCGCATGAAGCTCTATCCTTACCCGGGAATGGGCAATATCAGCAGGGCCTATGGTAGCAGCTTTTGGGGGTACATTGGCTATATCTCCAGACTGGCCGAACACTCCGTGGAGCGAGTTCTGGCATATGGTAAGGGGGTGCAGAGTAACTATCCTTGTCTCCTGCTTCATGTATTCTTCAATGTCATCTTTTAAGAATTCTTCTACCGGATCTACAAAAGCAATATGGCCTGCCCAGCCAGGACCCGTATAGCTGGCATCTGCCCCGCCTTCGCCTATATCTGTCAGTATCTTTGAATAATCATTTATATTTTTATTGGTGGGATAATAGACCTGATCAAGCGGCATGCGAAGCTCTTCGTCTATCTGGTATACAAAATAATTAAGCATAGAATGGGCAAAACCAGCTTTGTATGTCTCGGGAGCAATATTGCCATCCTGGTCGGCCCATTCATCTTCGGCAAAAAGGTAGACATTCCGGCAGTTAACTCTATGTAGGTTTATAAGTTGCGCTACCGGTACATAGGTCTCTGGTTCAGGGTTTCCTAATAACAATACCTGTTTTTTATCCATATCATCAGACATCTTTATGCGGGTAAAGATATCCCCGATCACTATTGGATGAGGGTTTTTTACAACCTTTATGTTCATCTTGTCATTGGAATACTTTTCCAGGTCTTTTCCGTGAACTGACCTTGCCTTTTCCAGCACCTTTTTATCCCTGAACGGTACAAACTCTGCCGGTTCGAAGTTGAATCCAGTCATCATTTTCTCCTTTCATGTTTTAAATATATTCATGGTATTTCCATGGACGCAGCAATCCTATATTCTGGACTGAGTCCAGGTCCTTTATGCGAATATAAAAGTCTTTTCCAACTGGCATCAGCTTTATCAAGTATAGCTTCATCCATTTATTATAATATTTTTTCTTCTCCGTCAATAATAAAAAATCAGGGCCTAAAAGATATTAGATCATCTTATAAGCCCTGATCCTTGAATAATAGCTTTTACAGCTTCTTGGTTATTCCCCGGACTCTTCATCCCTTATGGCTGACTGTGCTGCTGCCAGCCTGGCTACAGGTACCCTGTAGGGAGAACAGCTCACATAATCCATGCCTATCTTGTGACAGAAATCTATGGATTTGGGATCCCCGCCATGTTCTCCGCATATGCCCACTTTGAGGTCTTTCCTGGCTGAACGGCCCTTCTCCAGACCCATCTCTACCAGCTTTCCCACACCTCCAAGGTCAAGGGTAGCAAACGGGTCTTTTGCCAGTATCCCCTGCTCTATATAAGCAGGCAGGAACTTGCCCGAGTCATCCCTGGAAAAGCCATATGTCATCTGGGTAAGGTCATTGGTGCCAAAACTGAAGAACTCTGCTTCTTTGGCTATCTTTTCTGCGATCAGGCATGCCCTGGGCACCTCGATCATGGTCCCTACCTTATAATCAAACTTCTGGTCTTTCTCGAGCATCACTTCATCGGCAACAGATATTATCTTTTCCCTGAGTATCTTTATCTCCATAAAATTGCCCACCAGGGGGACCATTACCTCCGGCTGCACATAATAGCCTTCTTTTGTTAGGTCTGCTGCAGCTTCGAAAATTGCCCTGGCCTGCATCTCTGCTATCTCGGGATAGGTTATTGAAAGCCTGCAGCCCCTGTGTCCCAGCATGGGATTCATCTCGTGGAGGGATACTATGGTAGATTTTAATTCATTAAAAGAGATATCCATCTCCCTGGCTATCTCTTCGATATCTTCTTCCTCCGAGGGCAGGAATTCATGTAGAGGAGGGTCCAGCAGCCTTACAGTGACAGGGAGGTCTTTCATCACCTTGAATATCTCATAGAAATCCTGCCTCTGCATGGGGAGAAGCTCCATAAGGGCTTTTCTTCTTTCCTCTTCATTGGAAGATACTATCATCTTCCTAACCGATTTTATCCTCTCTCCCTCAAAGAACATATGCTCCGTACGGCA
>CAZDXU010000010.1:0-6847 GCA_964509585.1 uncultured Actinomycetota bacterium
CATTTGACTTCTGGCTGAATATATTTATTCCAGCTTATTTATACAGTGTTAGTAAAATATAGCAGAATAATTTATTTGAAACAAAGGCGTTTCCGCTAGCGTGATGGCGGGGATGCCTTTTTTGTTGGGAAAAAATAAAAGATGGCAGAAAAAAATAGTCCGGAGATTACAATATTTTATTGCATCAATTCTTTTAAGCAGCCAGAAGAGCCCCTGCTCAAAGGCTGCAATATAAAATATATAAAGATGCCCTGCTCCAGCATGACCAAAGATGTATATCTACTGCGGGCTTTTGAAGCCGGAGCTGATGCAGTATTGGTGCTTGCCTGCCCCGAAGAAGCCTGCCGTTATGCAGAGGGGGGCAAAAGAGCCAGGAAAAGGATCCAGTGGGTAAGGGGTATTCTTGACCAGATAGGAATGGACGGGGAAAGGCAGCTTGCCATATATAATACTACTGCCGGCGACGAGAAGGCGGTAAAAGACATTATCAAAGACATGCTGTCAGGACTGAAGCTTATACAGGAAAGTCCATAAAATAGATTTAAAAAAATTATTATGATGATGGAGTCGATCTAGATGATTACAGGTGAACAAAAACCGTTACAGGAGATACTGGAGATAATAAGGCCATATAAAAACCTGCTCATACTCGGTTGCGGGACTTGTGTGAAAACCTGCTTTGCCGGCGGTGAGGACGAGGTTGCAGTGATGGCATCAGCCCTGAGGCTGGCATACAAAAAAGACGGCAGGAAGATAGATATAAGGGAGCTGACTATAGAGCGCCAGTGCGAGAATGAGTTTATCCAGGAATCCGCCGGGGAGGCAGCGCGAAGCGATGCCGTATTGTCCCTGGCATGCGGTGCCGGGGTACAGGCTATGGCAAAAAGATTCAAGGATATCCCCATACTTCCGGGTGTGAACACGACCTTTATCGGGATACAGGAAACAGAAGGCATATTTACGGAAGAATGCTCCGGCTGCGGCGACTGCGAACTGGCTGTTTTCGGAGGCATATGCCCTGTCACCAGGTGCGCCAAGAGACTTATGAACGGCCCCTGCGGCGGATCCCAGGATGGGAAATGCGAGATCGATCCCGGTACCGACTGTGCCTGGGCCCAGATAATAGACAGGCTTACAAGACTGGGCCAGATGGATAATCTCAAAAAGATAATACCGCCAAAGAACTGGAATACCAGCCTATCCGGAGGGCCCAGGAAGCTGGTTAGAGAGGATCATATAATATGAAAGACTTAAACCTAAGCAGGCTTCACCAGATACTGTCACAGAAAGGATTTGCAGTGACCGCCGAATGCGGACCTCCCCGGGGGGCCAACCGTGAAGTAATAGCCAAAAAACTGGAACTGTTAAGGGATATCGTTGATGCTGTAAATGTCACGGATAACCAGACAGCTATCGTCAGGATGTCAAGTATGGCGGCATCGGCTCAGCTGGTAGAGGCTGGGCTGGAGCCGGTCATGCAGATGGTGGTAAGAGACAGGAATAGGATAGCCATACAGTCCGATATAATGGGTGCATATGCCCTGGGCGTGAGGAATATACTGTGCCTTACCGGGGATCATCAGAAATTCGGGAGCCAGCCGGATGCAGCTAATGTATTTGATATAGATTCCATAAACCTTATAAAAGCGGTAAGGGAAATGCGGGATGAGGGAAAAGATATGAGCGGATATGAACTGGACGTAGCCCCCCGGATGTTTATAGGGGCGGCAGCCAATCCCTTTGCCGATCCCTTTGAATACCGCATCCTGAGGCTAGCCAAAAAGATAGAGGCCGGCGCGGATTTTATCCAGACCCAGTGCATATACAATATGAACAGGTTCAGGGAATGGATGAAGAGGGCGGTAGATGCCGGGCTTGCAGATAAAGTGTATATACTTGCCGGGGTAACCCCCTTAAAATCAGCCGGCATGGCAAGATATATGAATAATAATGTAGCCGGTATCGACGTGCCTGAGGATATCATAAACAGGCTGGATTCTTCTCCCAAAGAAAAACAGGTGGAAGAAGGACTTAAGATGTGCATGGAGGATATAAGCGTGCTCCGGGAGATGGAAGGCGTAAGAGGCATCCATATAATGGCAATTGAATGGGAAGCCATAGTGGAAAGGATCGTTAAGGAATCAGGACTTAAATAATATGAAAAGGTAAACAATATGCCGGAAAAATATCATATAGAGACAAAGACAGCCCTTCCCAGGTTCTATCCTGTGGGAAAATATACCACCGTGGAATTCCGGGAAAACTGTGCCGGAAGCTGCAGGGAATGCGTAAAGAAGAAATGCGTATATGACATATTCAAGGAGAACTACCTTCATATGAGTACCATGGAAGAGCCGGAATACCTCTATACCTGCAACAGCTGCTTCAGGTGTGTCCAGGAATGCACCAAGGGCATATTCTCCCGGGCGCTAAACCCCGAATACAAAGCGCTGGGCGATGATTACTGGACTCCGGATATAATAGACCGGACCTGGTACCAGGCGCACACCGGAAATATCCCGGTATCGGGCTCTGGATACAGGGGCCCCTTTGTGGGCAGGGGATTTGATTCCATATGGACCGACATGTCCGAGATCGTAAGACCTACGAGGGATGGCATACACGGAAGGGAGTATATAAATACCTGTATAGAGCTTTCCAGGAGGCCGGACTGCCTGGCTTTTAATGAAGATGGTTCCCTGGCAGTAGAGACCCAATCCATACTTGAGATACCCCTTCCCATACTTTTCAGGCAGCCTGTTTTCGGGATACTCAGCCGCAGCGTCCTGACGTCAATGCTGAAAGCTGCGGAAAAGATCGGTACCATGATGTTTGTAGATGCCGGGGATATTGACAAAGAGATCGAAAAATATGAAAAGACTATTATCCCCATACTTAACCGGGAAAACTACAGAGGCTATGCCCCCCTTATTTCCAGGGTCCGGATGGCAGAGCTTACCTTTGGAGATGATATGGAAGATACCATCAGCCAGATAAAGAAGATAAACAGCGGTGTATATATCTGCGTGGGGCTGCCTCTCAGGGCAGGTATTGATTATGCAGAAGAGGTGCTAAAGCTTTCCGGGTCCCCTCATGTGGATGCCATAAGGGTCATCGCCGATGACAATGGCAGGGAATATGGCAAAGAAAAACCCCGTTTCATAAAAGACATTTTAAGGCATATACACTTGAGGCTTGTAAAAGCATCAGTAAGGCAGCGCATAAATATACTTGTCAGCGGGGGCATTGCCCTGGCTGAGCATGTCAATAAGTCGATAATATGCGGTGCCGACGGTGTGACCATAGACCTTCCCCTCCTTATTGCTATGGAATGCCGCCTGTGCGGCAGGTGCCGGGAAGGCCTTTCCTGTCCTGTAAAGTTCGAGGACATAGATGACGGATACGGAAGGGACAGGATAGTCAACCTTATGGCTGCCTGGAGGAACCAGATGCTGGAGATGCTGGGAGCCATGGGGATCAGGGAAGCCAGGAGGCTCCGCGGCGAAGTGGGAAGATCCATGTGGTTTGAAGACCTGGAAAAGGAAAGTTTTGCCCCCATATTCGGGGAAAGAAAAGTATTTTTTGATGCAGGATAATATATGATACAAAAGAAAAACAGATTGCCGGAAGTGGCGGAGACACCCTCAAGATTCCGCAATACCATAGGCAAATATATAATAAAGAGGAGTTCCAGGTGTAAGGCCTGCGGCAGGTGCGCGGAGGTCTGCCCCTATGGCGTGCACATAAAGCCGGATAGATATTCCCGGCCGCTGAGGCCCATAGAGCATAAATGCATAGGATTTAAATGCAGCCATACTGACCATTTCTGCATTGATAACTGTCCCGAAAATGCCCTTACGCTTAAGGAAAATCCCCTGACTGAGACCCTGGGGGACTACCGCTGGACCTCTGATATGCTGCTGGCACATTTTGCCATGGCTGAGACCGGAGACTTGCCCCATGTCGACCTGGAATACAATCTGGGTAATTCAGGAGGAGGTTTCGATAAGATCAGGTTCAGGCATCCTGATCCGGATGACAGGCTGGATATAAGGGATGAGGATATAGATACCAGCATAGAGCTTAACAAGACTGGTGACGAGAGGCCGGAAAGAAAGATACTGATACCCTGTTACGGCGGCGGCATGTCCTATGGTTCAACCGCTCTTTCGGTGATAATAGGCCGGGCCAGGGCCTGGAAAAAGCTTGGTTCCCTTACCAGTACCGGCGAGGGGGGATATCCTCCAGAGTTTTTACCATATAAAGACAATGTCATAACCCAGGTGGCTACCGGTCTTTTCGGGGTAAGGGAGGAGACCATAAAGAACTGTCCGGTAATGGAATTCAAATATGCCCAGGGGGCAAAACCCGGTCTGGGCGGACATCTCCTGGGAAAGAAGGTGACCCAGGCTGTAGCCGACATGCGGGAGACTGTGGTGGGAAGTTCACTGTTCTCGCCGTTTCCATTTCATAGCGTGTATTCGGTAGAAGACCATAAGAAACATGTGGACTGGGTAAAGGAGATAAATAATGAAGTGCTCTGCTCCATAAAAGTTTCGACTCCTACCGATGTGGATATGGTGGCCGTGGGAGCATATTATGCCGGAGCCCATATTATCCATATCGACGGCAGTTATGGGGGAACCGGTGCTGCGCCTGATGTGGCCAAAAAGAACATCGCCATGCCCATAGAATATGCCATACCCAAAGTCCATGATTTCCTGAAAAAGGAAGGAGTAAGGGATAAGATATGCCTTATTGCCAGCGGAGGAATAAGAAATGCCATGGACGTGGCCAAGGCCATTGCCCTGGGAGCCGACGGCTGCGTGATAGGCACGGCAGACCTGGTAGCGGTCGAATGCGTCAGGTGCGGAAACTGCGAGAGCGGCAGGGGCTGTGCCAGGGGCATAGCATCAACTGATCCAGAACTGGGCAATATGATATCTGAAGAATATGTGGAACAGAGGCTGGTAAACATGTATATGGCCTGGAGAAAGCAGTGGTGCGGGATGCTCAGGGGCTTCGGCATGAAGAGTATCAGGGAGCTAAGGGGACGCTGGGACCTCCTGGTGCATCTTGATTATCTTGAAAAAGATGAAAGGGATAAATACCAGCCGGCGCCCGATTTTAAAATATTCTTATAATCATCTACAAAGTTCTTAAAGGGAAATGGATTTAGACAGGAAAAACATAATAAATAATCTGGCCGGATCAAGGGGAAAGCTTCCCCGGATAGATGTCCCCATGAGAAAATGCGATGAAGAGGGCGGTTGCGGCGTGACCGGGTTCATATCCAATATCCAGATAAAGGGCCGCCATATCTATGAGCCCTCGGTGCAGATGCATAACCGGGGCAATGGAAAGGGAGGCGGGATAGCCGCTGTGGGCCTGTCTGCTGATGATCTTGGCGTCCCCGGGGAAGTACTGGACAGCCACTACCTCCTGCAGGTGGCCTATCTCGACAATGATTCAATCAGGGAAGTGGAGTCGACCAATATTGATGATGTATTTGACATATATAAGGCCCGGACTATTCCGACAATAGGAGACCACAGGGAGATAGGTCTGGAAATAAAACCTCCTGATGTACGCCAGTATTTTGTAAGGGCCAAAAAAGACAGGCTGGATAAGTTTATAGAGGACAACGGTCTTAAGGACATGGACAACCGCAAAGCTGAAGACGAGTATGTATTCCAGAACTCAGTAGACTTAAATCACAGGTATTATGCTTCACTGGGCGAGAAGAGGGCATTTATAATGTCCCACGGAAGAAATATCATGATACTCAAGATAGTGGGTTATGCGGAACAGGTTGCCCGGTACTACCGGCTGGAGGACCTGAGCGCCCACGGGTGGGTAGCCCATCAGCGCTATCCCACCAGGGGAAGGATGTGGCATCCCGGGGGAGCTCATCCGTTTACAGGGATGCATGAAGCCCTGGTCCATAACGGGGATTTTGCCAATTATCATTCTGTTTCCGAATATCTTAACCAGTATAATATCTTTCCCCAGTTCCTTACGGATACGGAGACTTCGATACTTCTATTCGACCTTTTAAACAGGGTATTCCAATACCCCCTGGAATATATAATAGAAGCCCTGGCTCCCACATCGGAATATGATTTTGACTGTCTCCCAAAAGAAAAACAGCATGTATACAGGTATATCCAATCGCAGCACATGTCCGGTTCCCCTGACGGCCCCTGGTTCTTTATCATAGCCAGGAATGACCCCTATAAAGACCTTCTTCAGCTTATAGGCATCACTGATACCGCAATGCTGAGGCCCCAGGTATTTGCCCTCCAGGAGAGGGATGAGGTTCAGATAGGCCTGGTATGTTCTGAAAAACAGGCAATAGATGCGACCCTCCAGAGCATTTCGCGGGAAGACCCAAGGTTCTGCCCTATTGCCGATAAATACTGGAATGCCAGGGGCGGCAGTTCAAGCGACGGCGGCGCTTTTACTTTCAGCCTTAAGGATTCGGGAAAGGGTGACGGCTCAAAAGTGCTTATCACCCAGAACAAATTCGGTGATATTCTAAAGACCCCGGATGAGATTCATTTTGACACCAGGTCAAAGCTTTCCGGCCATAAGCCTGAAGGGCTGTCGCGGGAGATAGATGACCTGCTAGAGGCCGGCGATGCAGGAAGACTGAAGGAGACCTGCGTCCTCAAGGCAAAAGACTATGACTTTGATAAGATCAGGCACATGTGCGGGGAATTCGTCTTGCTGGCCGCCAGGGATGATAAAAAGAAGAAGCTGGCGATCGAGGTCCTGACACATCTTAATGACAGAGTCTTTTCTACGGCAAATAAGAAAAGAAGTTCATTTTTGCAGATAATAAGGG
>CAZDXU010000011.1:0-2291 GCA_964509585.1 uncultured Actinomycetota bacterium
GCATGGGAGACAGACAGCTACTAAATTATCTAAGGAAGGTGACATTTTCGCTGAACAAACTAATATGTTTTAGGTGACATTTTCGCTGAACGTTGACAGTTTTTGATCTTTATTGGATGCATTGGAAACCGCAGCTGGGCCTGTTTAAAATATTATCTTATCCTGGGAGCAAAAAGGTCTTTCATGCTCTTTTCCTTCCGGAACCTGAAATTCTCCCTGAAGCTTTTAGAGTAGTTATAGTATCTGGGTATTACTATGGGGATTAGCAAAAGCAGTGCCAGGTATGCAGGTGAATCAAGGAAAAAAACTAAAAATAGCATTGGGGTTATTATGCCAAAAAAGACCCCCCACAGCATATTCCTTATCAGGAAAAGCCCGCCTACAAAACCAATTCCAAAAAACGGCACCGACCACAGGCTAAGCCCGAAATAAAGTCCGAAAGTGGGTCCGGTCCCCTTGCCTCCCCTGAACCTGTAATAAGGAGAATAAGTATGTCCCAGCACAGCCAGGCATCCGCCGATAATGGCAAGAAACTCTGAATTTGTCAGCAGCAGCAGCCCGAAATATGATAAGAATCCTTTAAGGGCATCCAGCCACATGCCCAGAAGCCCCCAGTACTTAGAGACATTGAATGTGAGGTTCCAGCCTCCGGGATTAGTATCACCAATATTCCTCAGGTCTTTTTTCCCTACAGACCGGGAGATTATATTGCAGAAAAGCACTCCCCCGGCCAGGTAGCAGAGGATAAAGGCCCCGGCTGTTTTTAGAATATCCATATACTTGTCCTAAAACATAATATTAACAGACCGGATGAACTTTATCATAACAGTAATTATTTTGTAAGTAATTTGTCAGCTTTACTCTTCATAAAAGGTGATGCCTATGCCGGTCCCCACATGGGTCCCCACTACTGGCCCGATCTTTACCTTCATGATCTCTTTAGGGAAATACAGCCTTTTTATTTCTTCCTCGACCTCTACCACATCTTCAGCAGCATTAGCATCAGATATTGATACTATAAGGCTGCCTTTACCAGTAATGAGTTCCCCGATGGAATCAATAGCAGCAGTCTTGGCCTTATTCCAGCTCCTCACTGTCTTAAACATACCGATATGCCCGTCCTCTGTAAGGGTGAGTATGGGCTTTATATCAAGCATGGATGCCATAAGGCTCCTGGCCTTTCCTATGCGGCCGCCTCTTACCAGGTTCTCCAGGGTCCTGGGAAGTATGAAGGCTCTTACCTTTTTTATCATCTTTTCCACTTCTTCAATTATTTCCTGTTTGGAGCTTCCGCCAATATTCATCCTGGCTGCCCTGAGCACTATAAGGCCCAGGGGGGCATGTGCAGCTTTCGAGTTTATTACGGTTATGTCCTCCCCTTTCATATCCTCGGCTGCAAGCAGGGCAGAACCCAGGGTCCCGGAAAGTTTATCACTTATATGTATCGATATAATGCTTTTATGGTCTTTGAGAAGTTTCCTGTAGAGCTGGATGAAGCTCCCGGGTGAAGGCTGGGATGTTGTGGGGAAATGGGGGGAATCCTTGATTTTATGATAAAACTCATCCATTGTAATGGACCTGCCGTCATCCGTATATTCCTCATGGCCAAAATGTATGGTCAGGGGGATAACGCTTATATTATATTTCTCCCTCAGCGCTTCCGGTATATCAGAAGTACTGTCGGTCACTATTGCTATATCAGCCATTGAAATCACTCCTTTTACCCTTCCAGAACCTCTTCCAGTCGCCCCCGCTTGTCTGGAAAGCGATAAACAGGTAGAGGCAGGCGGCAAAGCTTCCCAGCAGCATTATCAGTATAAACCATATGGCTGATATCCAGGCAGGCCTTTCCCTGTAGATTACCCAGAAGGCAAATATAAAAAACATTATATAGACATCTATAAGAGATATCTGCCCCCAGAGAAGTGACAGAAGTATGCTTCCTTCACTGGTAAATGTATTGGTGGCAAGTCCATAGATAAGAAGCCCTCCAAAACCTATGGCACCTATCAGGGACAAAACCTTTCCTGCTTTCATAAAACTCCATTCATCTATTTGCCAATTATTAGCTTTTTTTCCTTTTAGGCGGCAGGGGGAAGAACTTGCTGGTAACTGCCGCATACTCCTGGTAATAACTGTTATCCCTGTATTTCTCCTCCAAAAGAGGTACGCCTGAGACAAACAGGAGAAGCAGGGTTATGGTTATGGGGCTTATTGCTGCTATGTACCCGAATGGCACAGATAGAGCTATTATGAACAGACCCCACCAGGTCAAAGCTTCCCCGAAATAA
>CAZDXU010000012.1:0-15036 GCA_964509585.1 uncultured Actinomycetota bacterium
AAAGATTAGATTGTATAATCTACTACTTAGCGAATTTGATAGAAAGAAATTTTACATAGACAAGGAACCGGTTTAGATGAAAAGGACTTATCAGCCAAACACAAGGAAAAGAAAAAAGAATCATGGATTCAGATCCAGGATGAGTACAAAGGCAGGAAGGACGATCCTTGCAAACAGGAGAAGAAAAGGAAGAAAAAGACTTTCAGCCTGATATTTCGGCAGGGGCAAGGATATTGCCCTTTGCTACATTGAAAAAAAGAAATGATTTTGAAAAGCTAAGGAAAAAAGGAAGAGTATTAAAAAACAGGTATCTTATCCTTTACGTGCTTCCGCGGAAGGAAGGAAGCAGTCTCAGGGCAGGGTTTGCTATAGGAAAAAAGATCGGCAAGGCTTTTCAAAGAAATAAAATAAGAAGAGTATTAAAAGAAATATTAAGAAAAATATCAATACCTTTCGCAATAGATGTTTTCATAATTTGCAGGCATACTATACATAAAGCCGGTTTTGAAGAACTGAAGAAACAGCTGGAAGACAGCTTGAAACAGTTTTTCCAGCATAAGAGATAACCGGACCGGATATTCATAAGGCAGTGAGAAAAGTAATAATATTTTTTATCAGGATTTATAAAAGGTTCATATCCCCCATCCTGCCCGGCAGCTGCAGGTTTTATCCTACATGTTCCCAATATGCCATAGATGCAGTACAGAAATACGGGACCATAAAGGGAGCGGCGATGGCAGCCTACAGGATAATGAGATGCAACCCTTTTAATAGGGGCGGATATGATCCGGTAAAGTGACAGGCTGGAGGTCATTAAGTGGAACGGATCTATGAGTTATTATCACCCATACAGAATGTACTTGAACATATAGTCGTCTTCCTGTACCAGAATGTGATAGCCAATTATGGCGTAGTCATAATACTATTGACACTAATAGTAAGGCTGGTACTCACCCCTCTTACCATCAGCCAGACCAGGTCGATGGCAAGGATGCAGAAGATGCAGCCCCAGATAAAAGAGCTTCAGAAGAAATATAAGGACGATAAGCAGAAACTGCAGCAGGAGACAATGGAGTTCTACCGCAAAAACAATGTCAATCCCCTTGCCGGCTGCCTCCCCCTGGTGCTTCAGATGCCAGTATTTTTTGCCCTGTTTGGAGCCCTGAGGTTTCCATCAGAAAGAGTGACGGATGTTGTAGACAATTTTAACTTCTTATGGATGAACCTGAATGAAAGGGACCCATACTATATACTGGTAATACTTATGGTGGCAACAATGTTCTTATCTACCAAGATGTCTACCACAGACCCCAAGCAGTCAAAGATAATGTATATAATGCCCGTAGTGTTCGGGTTCATATCGTGGCAGTTTCCAGCCGGTATACTTGTATACTGGGTGACTACAAATATATGGTCCATAGGACAGCAGTATGTTGTTAACAGGATAGTCAAGAGGGATAAAGGAAAAGAAGACTCTGATAAAAGCAGCGGAAAGGAGGAGCTAAGCAAAGATGAGGCGACCGCAATAGCGCGCCAAAAAAAGAAGAGAAGAAAGAAAAAATAAATATGCGGAGGTGGAGATGATGGAAGACCTTACCATAATCGATGCTGTAGATTCCTACGTAGCTTCCCTTAAACAGGAAGAAGAAAACGATACGACCGAAGAAGGAGTCCAGGCGGAAACGGGAGAAAAAGATAGGGAAAGCAGTATTATAGGTCTGGACAATATAGCCAGGATAATAAAGAAGTCCGTTGAGATGATCTGCCTGGGAGAGGAAGTAAAAGTAAATACCAATACAGAGGAATTCAGGATATCGGTTCAGGGAGATGATTTGGGAATAGCCATAGGCAGGGACGGCAAAAATATGGCTGCACTGGAATACCTGGTCAACCAGATAAGCACGAGAAAGCATTTTTTGGATAGAAGGATAACGCTTGATATCAAGGATTACAGGAAAAATAAAATAGAAAAGATCAAAAGGACCGCCATAAAGATGGCCAAAAAGGCAATAAAGGAAGGCAGGAAGATAACACTTCAGCCCATGTGCGCCTATGAAAGAAAAGTCATACACAATGCCCTTTCCAAATTTAAGGACATTAAGACAATGAGCAAGGACGAAGAACCGAACAGGCGGATAATAATATATCCCGTCAACGAAGCGGAATAAGCGCAGGAGAAAACGATAAACGAATAAGATGGTACCATAAAAAGTGCCATCTTTTTTATATGCATTATTTTAAACATAAAATATGCAATATAATAAGAAGGTAAAGCCATGAAAAAAAGCTTAAACGACACTATTGCAGCTTTGGGCACCAGGCCTGGAGAATCAGCCATAGGAATAATCAAGCTAAGCGGCATCGACTCCATAAAAATAGCAGACAGGGTTTTTAAAGCCAAAAACAAAAAAAAGCTGAGACAGGTCCGGACATATTCAATGGCCTATGGCGCCATCAAGAACAGTAAAGGCGGAATAATAGATGAAGTCCTGGTATCGGTTATGCGGAAACCAGGCTCATATACCAGGGAAGATGTGGTAGAGATAAACTGCCACGGAGGCATGGAATCAGCAAGAAGCATATTAGAGGCGCTTTTAGATGCAGGGGCCAGGCTGGCTGAACCGGGTGAGTTTACCAGAAGGGCTTTCCTTAACGGAAGGATAGACCTTTCCCAGGCAGAAGCAGTAATAGATTTGGTCCAGTCAAAGACCAGGCAGAGCCTGAAAATAGCTGCTCATAATCTTGAAGGAAGAGTAAAAAATGAAATCGGGCGGCTAAGAAGCGGATTACTGGAGATTATCACCCAGCTGGAAGCTTCTGTAGATTTTATAGAAGAAGACCTGCACCTGACCCCGTATGATGAACTGAAAAGCAGGACTGTAAGCATACTAAAGAAGGTCTCAAAACTGATAGAAGACGAAAAAAAAGGCGAGATCATAAAAAACGGCATAAAGGCAGCAATAGTGGGAAAAACCAATGTGGGGAAGTCAAGCCTGCTAAATATCCTGTTAAAAAAGGACCGGGCAATAGTCACGGAAATACCGGGAACTACAAGGGATGCCATAGAGGAAATGATCTATGTGGAGGGCATACCTCTCATACTGGTAGATACTGCAGGCATAAGGAGGACCGATGACAGGATTGAGAAGATGGGTGTGGAGAGAAGCATAAAGCATATTGATGAGGCAGAACTCGTGATAATGGTGTTGGACGGAAGCAGGGAAATCGACGAGCTGGACAGTGCCATAATAGAAAAACTGGAAAAAAAGAAAAAAACGGTCTGCTGTATAAATAAAAAAGACATTGACCAGAAGATCGACATAGGAAAGATCAAAGCCCGATTTCCTGCTGAAAACATTATTGCCATATCGGCACTGAATGGACAGGGGATAGAGACTCTCGAGAACCGGATAAAATGCCTGGTGCTTGATGGCGACACATCGCTGGAAGAAAAGGTAATAGTAAATGTAAGACAGATGGAAATACTGAAAGACGTCATGGCGCTCCTGGAAAAGGCGGCAAACTCCATGAAAGAAAGATTATCGGAGGAATTTCCCTGCTCTGACCTGAGGATAGCCTATGGCAGGCTGGGAGAGATAACCGGAGATACAGCAGGGGAAGATGTGCTTGATAAAATATTTGAAAGGTTCTGTATTGGAAAATGAATTTTGCCAAAAATTAATATGATACGGGAATTTGGCGTTATTGTTTCACGTGAAACATAAAAGGATAAATGGAAAAAGATTATTACAATTATGATGTTATAGTGATCGGGGGCGGCCTTTCCGGCTGTACTGCAGCCAGCACCTCTGCCGGCACCGGGGCAAAAACCCTTCTTATTACCATTAATATGGACTCCCCTGCTTCCATGCAGTTCGGGAATATTTTCCATAAGGAAAAAATAACCGGGATCCTGGCCTGCATGGATAAACAGGGCAGCAGAATGCCGGGGATAATAAAAGACAGCACATTGATAGAAACAGGCAGGCATAAACAGGAGACAAAAGGTCTTTATAACCGGCTGATAGCAGACCGCAAGAGATTTTCCCTGAAGATAAAAGAAATGCTGGAGAGCCAGGACAATTTACATACCAGGCAGGGCCTGGCAACAGACATACTGCTGGGAAAAAACAGGCTCATAATGTCCACCAGCGACAGGCTGAAAATATATGCCCGTTCCATAGTTTTATGTACCGGCACCTCCCTGGATGCAAGGATCTCGTGGGGCAAAAATATCATTGAAGCAGGAAGACCAGGAGAGATACATTCTTCCCGGCTTTATAAAAACCTGATAAAAAAAGGCATACGGTTCAGGGCCGCAGCCAATATGGCTGCTCCCAGGATACATGGAAGCGCTATTAATAAGGAGTCCAGGAATATAAAGGCAGCTGGTAATGGGGAAATAAAACTATACCGCGCAGTTGATGCAGGCGAAAACAAGGAAGGGCTATGGCTGATCCCTGAAGGAAGAAAGACCGGCGAGATGTATGTATGGGGATTCGAGAATGCCCTGGACGAAGAACAGCAATTAAAAAGGCTTAGGCGGATAGAGGGACTGGAAAATATTTATTTGGCAAGGCCGGGATACAGGATAGAGTATGCCTGCCTGGAGCCCTCAGGAATAGATGGGGGGATGGATGCAGCCGGGATCAAAGGATTATTTTTTGCCGGAAGGGTTACCGGGATAAATTCATATGAGGATTCGATCAGGCAGGGCTTTTTGGCGGGAATAAATGCCGGAAGGGCGTCCGCAGATAAAAAAACCCTGCTTCCGGAAGAATTAATAAAAAAGTATTGCTGAAGTAAAAATCATGTCCACAATCAATGTTTCACGTGAAACACAGAAAGGAAAAGACAATCAAACAGGACAGATTTGACATAATCGTAATAGGGGCAGGACACGCTGGCTGCGAAGCAGCACTGGCCAGTGCCCGCATGGGTATGAGTACATTGCTTCTGACCATAAATCCGGACAAGATAGCGCTTATGCCCTGTAATCCTGCCATCGGCGGCGTGGGCAAAAGCCAGCTGGTAAGGGAACTTGATGCAATGGGGGGACAGATGGCAAAAATTGCTGACAGGACAATGCTGCAGATAAAAACCTTAAACAGCAGCAAAGGACCTGCAGTCCAGGCCCTGAGGGCCCAGATAGACAAGAAAGAATATGAGATAGAGATGAAAAAAGTCCTGGAAGAGACCGGGGGACTGCACCTGAGGCAGGGCACAGCAGGAGAAATATTAATAAAAAACGGAAAGATAAGCGGTGTTTCGCTGGAGAACGGCCCCCGGTTCTATGCCGGATCAGTAATAATAACTGCCGGCACATTCCTGAGGGGGAGAATAATAATAGGAGCAAAAGATTACCGGGCCGGAAGGATGGGGGAGTATCCATCAATGCAGCTTTCGGAAAGCCTTAAAAAACTGGGATTCAAGATAGACAGGTTCCAGACCGCTACTCCTCCCAGGGTAGACAAAAGGACCATAGACCTTTCCGCAGCCAGGGTACAGGAGGGAGACGGCGGCGGGCTTAGTTTTTCTTTCTGGGACAGCGGGATCAATTATAAAAACATACCATGCTACCTCACCTATACCAACGAAAAGACTCACCGGGTCATCGCTGAAAACATCCAGCATTCCCCCATTAAAAGCGGGATGGTGGACACGCATGGCCCCAGGCATTGTCCATCAATAGACAGGAAAGTAATAAATTTCCCGGAAAAGACAAGGCATCCTGTTTTCATTGAACCTGAAGGAGAATATACCAATGAGGCATACCTGCAGGGGCTTACTACCAGTATGCCAACGGAAATTCAGCAGGAGATAATAAATACGGTAGAAGGCCTGGAAAATGCCAGGATAATAAGGCCGGGTTATGCGGTGGAATATGATTATATCCTGCCGGAACAGCTGAACTACACCCTGGAATCAAAGTTGGTAGAAGGGCTCTACCTTGCCGGGCAGGTAATAGGCACCTCCGGATATGAAGAAGCGGCTGCCCAGGGCTTCGTGGCCGGAGTAAATGCAGCTCTTAAGACAATGAAAAGAAAACCCCTTATCCTTACCAGGGACAATAGCTATATAGGGGTTCTGATAGACGATTTGCTTACCAAGACGCTGATAGAACCATACAGGATGTATACTTCAAGGGCAGAATACAGGCTCATACTCAGATCTGATAATGCCGACATAAGGCTGTCTTCCGCAGGCAGAAGAATAGGCCTTATAAGTTATGAAGAAAACCGGAAGGTGCAGAAAAAGAATTCTGATACCGAGAAGATAATGCAGTGCTTAAGAGCCAGGAAGATACTTCCTTCGGCTGTAGTTAATAATATGCTCAGGGAAATGAATACTGCTGCCATAGATGCGCCAACCAACCTGTACAGGCTACTAAAGCGCCCGGAGACATCCATTGAGTGTCTGCTTGAAGCTTTCGGAAGCGCTGCAGAAACAAGGGATAAGGAAGTCCTGAGGCAGGCTGAGATAAGGGTAAAATATGAAGGCTATATCAACCGGCAGACAGCAGAGGTAAAGAAGCTTTCGGGGCTGGAAAAATACATTATACCGGAATGGCTGGAGTATCATTCCATAAACAGCCTGACCTATGAGGCAAGGGAGAAGCTGGGGACAATAAGACCCAATACTATTGGACAGGCTTCAAGGATCGCCGGAGTCTCGCCATCTGATATAGGTGCACTCATGATGGTCATAAAACAAAAGTCCTATGAAAGGAAGCGGAATGGGTGATAGGAACCTGTTAGAAAATGCCCTGATGGAGATGGGCATAAAACACGACCGGGACCAGCTGAAAAGCCTGATACTGTACAGGGACCTGCTGGCGGAAAAAAACAGGCAGTTAAACCTTATCGGCCATACAGACAGCACCGGGATCATCCGCAGGCACATACTTGACTGCCTGGCACCCCTGTCCTGCAGGGTAGGAATGGACTGGGATGATAAAGGCATCAGCATACTGGATATAGGAAGCGGCGGCGGGCTTCCGGGGGTACCTCTGGCTATAATGCTTAAAAAGTCCGGTATATTTGTGCTGGAAAAATCTATGAAGAAATCAGCTTTCCTCAGGGAGGTGAAAGAATCGCTTTCCATGGATAACCTGACCGTGATAACAGGAAGGGCGGAAGAGCTGGCCCGGGAGACAAGATGGAGGGAGAGATTCCAGGTAGTTATTGCCAGGGCTGTAACAAGATTTAATATTCTTCTGGAGATTTCCATTCCATTTTGCAGTATAAATGGTAAAATTGTATTTTATAAAAGCAGGAAAGTTTTTAGCGAGATCGAGGCCATGGGCAGAGCTCTAGATTCACTGGGGGGAAGGATGGGGGAGCTGGTCGAAGCAGAAGTACCGGGACTGGATGAATACAGGGCGCTGCTGGTCATAGATAAGGAAAAAAATACGCCAGGGAAGTTCCCCAGGAGGTTTTCCCAGATCAAAAAGAGGGAGCTGCAATAATAATTTATATAATTATGTAAATATATAATTGTATAAAAAATAGGATTACCGATATGAGTATTATGGAGAAGATATTTCACAAGAAGGAAGAGGGCGGAGGCAGGAAAACGGGCAGGATAATAGCCATAACAAACCAGAAGGGAGGGGTAGGCAAAAGCACCACCGCGGTAAACATGTCTGCCTATCTTAGCTATTTCGGATACAGGACCCTTCTGATAGACCTGGATCCGCAGAGCAATTCTTCCAGCGGGATGGGCGTAAGCGCCGGGGATGACCAAAACTCGACCTATGATATCCTTATAAACAATCTTGATCCCCATGAAGCCATAGTAAAGACCTCCTATGATGACCTTTATCTCCTGCCCTCATCCATACAGCTGGCAGGCGCAGAAGTAGAGATGGTATCCAGCCTCAGGAGGGAATACCTTCTCTCAGGGGCGGTAAAAAAAGTAGAGGATGAATATGACTATATAATAATAGACTGCCCTCCGGCACTGGGACTTCTCACCATAAATGCATTAAGCGCCGCCAGGGAAGTCATCATCCCCATACAATGCGAATACTATGCTCTTGAAGGACTGGGGCAGCTTTTAAATACTATAGAACTTGTCAGGAAAAACCTTAATGAGGACCTTAAGATCAGCGGAGCTATTATGACCATGTATGATTCCAGGACCAGGCTGGGGGACCAGGTGGTGGATGAGGTAAAAAGCCACTTCAAGGAAAAAGTATATAATACTACAATACCCAGGAATATAAGGCTAAGCGAGGCTCCAAGCTACGGAAAGCCCATACTTGATTATGACCCCGGCTGCAGGGGGGCTGAAGCATATAAAGAGTTTACAAAGGAAGTGATAAATAATGAGTAGGAGAGGACTGGGAAGAGGCCTGGGAGCATTGATACCGGGTCCGGAAAAGAATACTGCTGTACCTGAATCCTCACCCGGGGGGAGCGTTAAAGACCTGGCCCTGGAAAAGATCGTCCCCAACAAAAACCAGCCCAGATCAAGGTTTAAGGACAAAACACTGGATGAGCTGGCAGAATCAATAAAGGAATTCGGGGTCCTGCAGCCTATAATCGTCAGGAAACAGGCCGGCGAAGAAAAATATGAGATAATAGCCGGGGAAAGAAGGTTCAGGGCTACCCAGAAAAACGGACAGGATACAATACCGGCGCTGGTGGTGGAAAATATTGATGACACCGCTTCCCTGGAGATGGCTCTCATAGAAAATATACACCGGGACAACCTCAGTCCCATGGAGCAGGCATACTGCTATAAACAGCTTATTGATGAATTCAATATAACCCACCAGCAGATGTCTAAAAGGATAGGAAAATCCAGGACGGCCATAACCAATACCATGAGGCTTTTGACACTTCCCCTTGAGGTGCAGAAGATGCTAGACGACAACCTTATAGCCGAGGGACATGCCAGGGCCGTACTGGGCGTAGAGGGGATGGAGGAACAGATAAAGATAGCCAGGAAGGCTGCCGAGAAGGGTCTGAGTGTCAGGGAAGTTGAAAAACTGGTGGAAAAGGAGAAGAAAGGGGACAGCCCCTCCAGCACAGGAAAGACGGTGCAATTCAGCAAGATCCCCAAGATCTTGGAGCAGCTTTGCCGGTACCTGGATTCACCGGTCAGCATAAATATGGGGAAGAAGAAGGGAAGAATAGATATCGAGTTTTCTACCCTGGCAGACCTGGAAAGAATAGTGGGAAAGATCATTGGATAAGAAACCTTCATGGCTGAAAAAAAAGATAAAACTGGACAATGCCAATATTTCTGAAGTAAAAAGACTTATTGATGCTTCACATCTCCATACTGTATGCCAGAGCGCAAAATGCCCCAATATATATGAATGCTTCAGCAGGAAGACTTCCACATTTATGCTCATGGGCGATATCTGTACCAGGAACTGCGGCTTCTGCGGGGTTGAAAGCGGCAGGCCCGGACCCCTGGACAGGGAAGAGCCGGCAAAGATCGCCGCGGCCATAAAGGAGATGGGCCTTAGCTATGCTGTTATAACATCTGTTACAAGAGATGACCTTGATGACGGGGGAGCATCCCATTTCCTGGCTGTGGTAACTGCCATAAAAAAACTTGCCCGGGAAATAAAAGTGGAATGCCTTATACCGGATTTTGGCGGGGACCATAACAGCCTGCAAACACTGCTTTCAGGAGACCTGGAAGTACTTAACCATAATGTGGAGACGGTAAGGGATAATTACCCAAGGGCAAGGCCGCAGGCAGATTACGGCCAGTCGCTAAGACTCCTGGCAAGGACAAAAAAAGCCAGGCCGGACATATATACCAAATCAGGTTTTATGCTGGGTGCGGGGGAAAACACTAAACAGGTAACAGGACTTCTGGGAGACCTCAGGGAAAACAGGGTAGATATAATAACCATAGGACAATACCTGCAGCCTTCACCTTCAAATATGGAAGTATCAAAATACTATTCTCCCCAGGAATTTGACCTTATTGCAGAAGAGGCAAAGGCCCTGGGATTTTTGGCCGTAGAGGCCGGGCCTTTTGTAAGGTCCTCCTATGGTGCCGAAATCGTGCTGGAAAAGGCAGCCGGACAAAGAAAAGGGCCATAGATGTCTTCCTGCAAAAAGGGAACATACTGCATACATATCTGCAGCAGCAGCAGGGTGGAGACCAGGGTGGGAAAACTGGGGATCATCGGATTTGAACCGGGACATTACCTGTATATAGGTTCAGGCCAGGGCAGCCTGGACAGGAGGATCCAGAGGCACAAAAGCAGGGAGAAAAAGATCTTCTGGCATATAGACTACCTTACATCGAATAAAGATCTCAGTGTAGCCGGAGCGTATATTATAAATAGTACAGACAGGCTGGAATGCCAAAAAGCGGGACAATTAGAAGAGATCGTCTCCTCCATACCCGGTTTCGGCTCGACTGACTGCAGCTGCAGGGGCCATCTTTTTTATGCCGGGAATGGAAAAGGGAGCCGCCGGCTGATAAAGGACATAATGCAAAGACTGGGATTTAAAAAATGGTAATGCTGTGACCACAAAACTTATCATAAATGACTCGGTGCTCGAGCTTGTCAGGGGAGATATAACCAGGGAAGATACCGGGGCCATAGTCAATGCTGCCAATAAGCAGCTTTCCCCCGGCGGAGGAGTATCGGGAGCCATACACAGTGCTGCCGGACCGGGCCTGTGGCAGGAGGCAAAGACTTTGGGGGGCTGCGGGACAGGAGAAGCCAGGCTGACCGGAGGGCATGACCTTAAGGCAGGATTTGTCATACACACTGTCGGTCCGGTCTACAGCGGCAGCCAGAGCCAAACCAGGGACCTTAAAAACTGCTATTATAGCAGTTTGGACCTGGCTGCAAAGAACGGAATAGAGAGCATCTGTTTTCCTTCGATAAGTACGGGAATATTCGGCTATCCGCTAAAGGAGGCATCCAGGATAGCCCTTGAGACCATTATTTCATTCCTGAAACAGCACCGGGAAATAAAGCTGGTAAGGATGGTCTTATTTTCCAAAGAGGACTTTAATGTGTACCGGGACAGCCTGGAGGACTTAAAACATGGAAGCAGGGGCAAATAACCGGGATTATATAAAAGCCAAAGAGGGGGCCTGCAATAGTATTTTTTGACCAATTTTTATAAAAGAAGTATATTATAATCAACAACAGGCAAAAAAGGTTAAATAAGTACAAATAATGATTATTTATGACTTAATCTTGAAGACATAATAGTATAAATGATATTCTTACATCAATAAGCAAAGATACTGATATTTGTTTGTAAACCATAATAAAGGAGATCCATGGTAAAGCAGATAAAATGCACATTTTCCTGCAAAGAAAAAAAGATAAACTTTAAGACCATCCCCGCCTATAGCTACCAGAAGTCCATAGAGGATGAGATAAAGGCAGGGCTTACCAGAAAAGCCGCCCTGGACCTGCTGGAAGAGATGCACTCCATAAGGGCCTTAGAAGACATGCTGGTGCGCATAAAGGCAGGTCTATACAAACCCCTGTCAGATTTTGACTACACAGGCCCCACCCATCTATCCATAGGCCAGGAGGCCACCGCTGCCGGGGCCGTATCTGCCCTGGGAATAGGCGACTATATAACCAGCTCCCACCGGGGCCACGGCGACGCCATGGCCAGGGGCTTTTCCTATATAAAGCTTGCTTCTGACAGCCAGCTAAAAGAGCTCCTGTCTTCAAGGAGAAAATACCTTTCTGCCATTGGAGAAGATCTCTCTGAAGACGACCCCAGGGAAATTATGGAACAAAAGGCCCTAAAGGTGCATATCTACCGCATGATAGCCGAGCTTTTCGGAAAAGCCCACGGATACTGCCGGGGCGTAGGCGGAGGCATGCATATAGCTGACTTTGAGCTGGGGCACCTGGGGGCAAATGCCATAGTGGGAGGACATGTCCCCATAGCCGCAGGCGCCGCCATATCGGAAAGATACAAAGAAGAAGACAGCCTTATACTGTGCCTGGCAGGAGACGGCTCCTATTCCAACGGAGTGGTGCTGGAATCACTTAATATCGCCTCCATGGCCCAGTTTACAAACGGGCTGATGAGCTCCAAAAAAGGCGCACCCATAATATTCGGCATAGTAAACAACCAGTATGCCATGTCAGGCCAGTCACTGGGGGAGATAACAGGGGTAGACTACCTGGCCAGGCGGGCTGCCGGCTTCGACAGCGGCCTTATGCATGCAGAGGTGGTAGACGGCATGGATGTACTGGCGGCAGCCGATGCCGTGTCCCGGGCAAAGAAGATAATAAAAGATGGGGGCGGCCCCGTACTACTGGAGTTTATGACCTACAGATATAAGGGGCACAGCCTGTCAGACCCCTTAACCTACCGGGACAGGGAAGAGCTTAACCAGTGGAGGGAAAAAGATGCCATAGCCACCTTTGAAGAAAAGCTAAAAAAAGCAGATTTTCCCGAAGGCAAGATCAAATCAAAAGAGCTGGAAGAGCTGGCCAAAAAAGTAGAGGAAAGAAATGCCGCCATGGCAGTATATGCTGCAGATGCTGCCCCTCCTGAGGATTCAACCCTTCTTACCCACCTCTTTTCAGAAAGAAATGAAGACAGCATACCTGAAAAATATAAAAGCCCCAAACCGGCCTCACCGCTTCCCATATATAAAAGGGATGATAAGGGGATGATAAACGCCCGCATTGCCGTAAGGGAAGCCATAATAGAAGAGATGGCAAGAGACAAAAGGGTAATAATATTCGGGGAAGACATTGCCGACTACGGGGGAGCCTTCGGGGTGACAAATGATCTTCTTAAAACTTTCGGAAGAGACCGGGTATTTAATATGTCCATATCGGAGGCAGGCATGGTGGGGGCAGCCGTAGGCATGGCCATGACCGGATTAAAGCCCATTGTAGAGATCATGTATAATGACTTTATCATGCAGGCCCTGGGACAGATCGGAAACCAGGCAGCCAAGTGGTCCTATATGTCGGGAGGACAGATATCTGTCCCCATGGTGCTCCGCACCACCATAGGCGGGGGAAGAGGATATGCGGGACAGCATTCCCAGTCCCTGGAAGCCCTGGTGACCCACATACCGGGCCTTAAGGTAGTAGCCCCTGGTACGCCATATGACTTTAAGGGACTTTTAAAGTCAGCCATAAGAGACGATAATCCGGTTATATTTTTTGAGCAGCAGCTTATATATAACAGCTTGGGAGAGGTGCCTTCCGATGAATACCTGGTGCCCATAGGCAAGGCAAATATTGCCAGAGAAGGAACTGATGTTACCATAATATGCTGGTCATATATGCTCCCGGAGTCGCTTAAGGCGGCAGAGATACTGTCTGAGGAGGGCATAAGCGCAGAAGTAGTAGACTTAAGGACCCTTGTACCCCTGGATATGGAAACAGTATCGGCTTCGGTCAAAAAGACATCAAAAGCAATAGTAACTTCCCAGGAAGTGGAGCAGTCCGGTTTTATGTGTGAAGTAATAACTGCCGTCCAGGAACAGTGCTTTGACTGGCTGGATGCGCCGGTAAAAAGGCTGGGGGCGCCTAATGGCATACCGCCTTCAGCTGCCAACCTGGAGAAGCTCTTCCTTCCCGACGCGGATAAGCTGGTAAAGGCGGTAAGGGAAGGGTTTAAGTAATAAAATCCAAAAAGGAGACCATCAGAATGAAAAAAATGGTCATATTCGGGGCCGGAAAAATAGGAAGGTCATTTATAGGACAGCTATTTGGCCGCTCCGGCTATGAGGTGGTATTTGTAGACGTGGCCCTGCCTGTAATAAAAGCCCTTAATGAGAAACGCTACTACCATGTAGTAATAAAGGGTGAAAGGCAAGATTTAATAAAGGTCTCCAATGTCCGGGGAATACTGGCCTCAGAAAGCGATAAAGCAGCCCGGGAAATAAGTACGGCAGATATCCTTGCCTCATGTGTAGATAATAATGCCCTGCCCCATATAATACCCCTGATCGCCAGGGGACTCAAAAAGCGTTATGAAAATGATCCCCATCTTGCCCTGGATATAATAATCGCAGTCAATATGCGTAATGCCTCAGAATATTTTCACCGGGAACTGGAAAAAGAGCTGGGCAATGATTATCCACTTGAAAGGCTTGTGGGACTGGTAGAGACCAGCATAGGAAAGATGGTCCCCATAATGACACGGGAAGAGGCGGAAAAAGACATACTGCGCATATTTGCCGAACCCTACAACAACCTGATACTGGATAAAAAAGCTTTCAAGAACCCCATTCCTGATGTAGAAGGACTTTCACCCAAAGAAAATATGAAAGCATGGGTAGACAGGAAAATCTATATACACAACCTGGGCCATGCCGCTATAGCATACATGGCATATTTGCATGATCCCGGATTTGTATATGTATGGGAAGCCCTGGCAGTAGAAGAACTTTACCGGAAGACCAGGGAGACTATGATGCAGTCTGCAGCCATACTGTTAAAAGAGTATCCAGGTGATTTTACCCGGAAAGACCTGGCCCGGCATGTAGACAGCCTCATCAGCAGGATGGGCAATAAGGCCCTGGGGGATACCATATACCGGATCGGCAGGGATCTCATAAGAAAGCTGGGCTCCGATGACCGGCTGATAGGGGCAGTAAATTTGGGGCTTAAGCATGATATGGAGATAGACAGAATACTTTATGCTGCTGTATGCGGTTTTTATTTCAGGGCCACCGACGAAAACGGAGACATGTTTGAGCGGGACATCGTATTTGTGGAGGAGTACTTTAAAAAGGGTATTGATTATATACTTATCAACATATGCGGTTTTGATCCCCAGAAACACCGGGAGATATTTGAGAAGTGCGCTTTATTTTCGGAGATGATAAAAGGACAGATAAAAAAAGACACATAAACACAATAATAAAAAGGCGGCGGTAAAGATGAACAAGCTGGAAAAATACACGGATCCTGAATATATGGCAAAGATCCCTGCGTCCATGAAAGCCATAGTGCTTTACGGGACAGGCTTTGAGAATATCGGCCTGAGGGAGATCCCGGTCCCGGAACCGGGGCCGGACCAGCTCCTGGCAAGGGTAGATGCTGCCGGG
>CAZDXU010000013.1:0-10369 GCA_964509585.1 uncultured Actinomycetota bacterium
ATAGGTGATTAAGCACATATTTTTGCTATAATCATATATATGGATTTAAACCAACTTCTTCTAAAGATATATGAAGCCGCCGGGATGCAGCGCTGGAACGACCAGATAAGGACTATCGAATTCACGGAGCTGGATAAGCAATCCCACAAGATGATAGCCGCTTATGTCCTGGGAAGATGCCATGAAGACAGGACAGGTGAAAAACTGGACTGGATAAGGATGATCGAGACCGGCTTATATGACTTTTTAAAGAGGATAGTGCTTACCGACCTTAAACCTCCCCTCATATACAGGATAAGGCAGGACAGGAAAAAATATGAACAGCTTAACCGGTGGGTATTCGATAAGATAAAGCCTTATCTGGATGTTTTGAATGGGGACTTTGCCGCTAATCTCAGAAAGCACCTGGAAAGTCCCGAAGATTGTCCCGAGGCAAGGCTGGTAAATGCAGCCCACTTTTATATAACTGACTGGGAGTTTATGATAATAAAGCAGACAAGCCCCCGGAATTTTCTCCACAGCGAGATAGACCAGAGCATAAGCAGAGAAAAGGAAAAGTACCGGGACCTTGAAGCTGTAAAGTATCTGGAAGGCAGGGGCAGGAGGCTCAGGGACTTCCTGAATATTGCCGGACAGCTCAGGTTCCAGCAGAGATGGAGCCATATCTACCGGGTCCCCAGGACATCTGTGCTGGGGCATATGCTCATTGTAGCCATATTCTCTTATCTTTTTTCATATATCGCGGGAACCGTGCGGGAGAAAAGGATAAAAAATTATTTCACCGGACTTTTCCACGACCTTCCGGAAGTGCTTACCAGGGATATAATAAACCCGGTAAAGAAATCGGTGGAGGGCCTGGACAGCCTCATAAAAGAATATGAAGCAGAGGAGATGGAGAAAAAGATATACAAACTGATACCAAAAAACTGGCATTCCGATATAAAAAGCTATACAGAAGATGAGTTTACTGATACAAAACTGCGGGACGGTATGCTGGTAAAAGGGGCGGACGACCTGGCTGCCTATATAGAAGCCCGCCTGGCGCTTGCCAACGGCATTAAGAACGCTGCCCTGGAAAGTGCCATGGAAAGCCTGGAACTTAAATATGAAGGGTGTGACAATATCTCAGGTATTGATTTTGCGGCTATATATAAAAATTTTAACAAAAGACAGGAGATTATCCAGGGGGATCGACAGCTATGAAAAGGCAGGAGATGCTGGAGCTGGTGCAGGAAAATATAAAAAACAAAAACCTGGTAAACCACTGCCTGGCAGTGGAAGCCATAATGGAAGCCCTGGCGGAAGAGCTGAACAGAAGGGCAGGAACAGATGAAAATGACGTGGAAAAATGGAAGGCTGCAGGACTGATGCATGACATAGACTATGGAATGACAGCAGATGATCCGGAAAAACATGCGCTCCTGGGGGCTCAGATGCTAGAAGACATGGGTTTTGACGAAGGAATAATCCATGCAGTAAAAGCCCACAATGAGGTGCACGGAATGCCCAGGGAAAACCATATGGACATAGCCCTCTATGCCGCCGACCCGGTATCGGGACTTATTGTGGCTGCCGCCCTGGTAAGGCCGGAAAAAAAATTAAGCGCACTGGATGCCGGATCAGTCCTTAAAAGGTTTAAGGAGAAGGCATTTGCCCGGGGGGCCGGCAGGCAGCAGATATTGGAATGCGAAAAGCTGGGGCTGAGCCTGGAGGAATTTTTGAGCATATCACTTTCCGCTATGCAGGGCATAGCCGGTAAAATAGGTCTCTAATATAGTATATTAGGATGCTGGAGAAAGGTTGATAACCGATGATGAAAAGTTGTTTAATAGCTATTCCAGCAAGAGCAAGGACAATGGGGTGATCCTGCTTAAGGATTATGTATAATAAGAAGATAATGATATCAAAATCAAGATATATGGCAGGCCTGCAGTGCCCCAGGTATATGTGGTACCAGGTACATGCCCGAGAAAAGATCCCCGGTCCTGATTTTTCCACCAGGTTCATGTTTCACCAGGGGCACCTGGTGGGGGAATATGCCAAAAAGCTTTTTCCTGAAGGCATTGACCTGGGAAAGATGAAAGATATTGGGAAGCAGCTGGCAAAGACAGCCGAGCTGCTGCCGCAAAGACAGCCCATATTCGAAGCCTCTGTAAGCACAGGCGATGTATACAGCAGGGCAGACATTCTGAAGCCGGCGCCGGGCGGCGCCTGGGACATCATAGAAGTTAAAAGCGCAACCACTTTAAAGGAAGAATACATAAAGGATACGGCATTTCAGAAATATGCTTTCCTGACTGCAGGAATAAAAATAGAGAACTGCTACCTGGCAGTTATAGACAACAGTTATGTAAAAAACGGAGATATTGACCCGGAGGAGCTGTTTTATATCCATGATATCTCAGAACAGGCAGATGAGATCCTGGAAGATATACCTGACAGGATAAGCAGGATGATTGAAATGCTGGAAGGCCCTGAACCCCCGGAGACCGGAATAGGCAGGCAGTGCCACAGCCCCTATACCTGTCCCCTTAAAAACATATGCTGGGAGCATATGCCGGACAATAATGTATTTAATCTGTACGGCAATAAGGACAGGGCCATCGAACTGTGCCGGAGGGGGATACTTTCAATGGATGATATACCCCATGATTATGACCTTACTCTTAAACAGGAGATACAGAGAGAATGCGCCTCTTCCAGGAAGCCGTATATTGACAGGGGGCAGATAGTAAAATTTCTGGAAAAGCTAAAGGAGCCCCTATATTTCTTTGATTTTGAGACTTATTCTACCGCTATTCCTATCTATGAAGGGACCAAACCCTTCCAGAGGATACCGTTCCAGTACTCCATACATGCAGCTGATGATCTTTATGGAGAATCAAAGCATCATGATTTCCTGGCGTCAGGCAGCGGTGATCCAAGAAAAGAGCTTCTGGAAAACCTCAAAAAACATCTGGGGGATTCGGGAAGCATCATAGTATATTATGAATACTTTGAAAAAGGCATATTAAGGGAGCTGGCCGATGAGTATCCCGAATATGCCGAATGGGTGGAATCAGTTATACCCCGCATAGTGGACCTGTTCCGGCCCTTCAGGGATTTCTATTATTATAATTCCATCCAGAAAGGCAGCGCTTCGGTAAAAAATGTCCTGCCTGCCATAACCGGATACAGCTACAGCGAGATGGATATAGCAGACGGATTATCTGCCAGCGTATATTTCCTCTATGCCTGCGGGCACTACAGGATAGGAGAGGGCTGTCCGTCGCCCCAGGAAGTAGAAAAGATAAGAAAAGACCTTATAACCTACTGCAGGATGGATACCGGAGGCATGATACATATACTGAGAGGGCTGAAGGAAGCTGTTGAGAAGATAAATACCGATACCGCACTTAAAGCGAAATAATAATATATTTAAGGCTGGAAAGGAAATATATGCAATATACAGAATTTCCTGGACTTGACCTGAAGGTATCAAGGTTCGGCATGGGCTGCATGAGGCTTCCCAGGATCACTGACACCAAAGGCAATTCCGTAATTGACGAAAAAGAAGCAGTAAGCATGATAAGGTATGCTGCTGATAACGGAGTCAACTATTTTGATACAGCATATTCCTATACTGGAAGCGAAGAGGTCCTGGGGAAAGCGCTGGCAGGGGGCTTAAGGGAGAAAGTACATATCGCCACCAAATGCCCTACCTGGAATATAAAGAGCGATGGGGATTTTAACAGGTTTCTCCAGGAGGAATTATCCCGCCTCAGGACAGATTATATAGATTTTTATCTTCTCCATGCCCTGGGAAAGGCGAACTGGGACAGGGTGGAAAAGTTCGGGCTGCTGGAAAAGCTGGATGAGGCCAAAAAGAAGGGCATTATAAAATATGCCGCCTTTTCCTTCCATGACGACCTTAAGACATTTAAGAAGATAGTAGACTCCTATCCTTTCGATATGTGCCAGATACAGCTAAACTTCCTGCAGGAAGACTACCAGGCAGGAGTTGAGGGCATGAAATATGCAGCCACTAAAAGCATGGGAGTGGTCATAATGGAACCCCTTATGGGAGGTCTTCTGGGAAATGCAGTGCCTGATGAGTTCGTAAGGCAATGGGACGCGTCAGGGATAAAAAGGACTCCGGCAGAATGGGGCTTCAGGTGGGTGGCTGATTTTTCCGAAGCCACAGTCATCCTCAGCGGAGTAAGTACTATGGAGCAGCTGAAGGAAGACATTGCCATATTCTCAGATGTACTTCCCGGTTCCCTGACAGATAAGGAAGTCGAGACCTATAGGAAATTGAAGGGCCTTTACCAGGAAAAACTGAAAGTGGGCTGCACCGGCTGCGCCTACTGCATGCCCTGTCCATCCGGGGTAGACATCCCAACCGTATTCAGGTTCTACAATAATACATTCCTGGGGGGCGAGGAAGAGCGTTGGAAGGAGACCTACAGGTCGTTTTTGGGCAAGAATAACGCAGACGCATCAAAGTGTTCCGAATGCGGACAGTGCCAGGAATCCTGCCCCCAGGATATAGATATAATAGAAAGGCTAAAAGAAGCCCATGAGCATATGATGGGCTTTAGTGAGAAAAAAGGGGATCAAGCATAGTCTCTTATGTGCCGTATAAAACCATAATCCCTGCTGCAGGACAACATCTCCGTATCTTCGGTATAGAGGATGGCATCAGCAGCATCTGCAATCGCAATATACAAAGCATCATAAAAAGTAAGGCTGTTTTTTACTGCAATGCCTATGGTCTGTCCAAGAAGTTTTGACCCGGGATAGATTATCTTCATATTCATCTTAATGAGACTTTCCTTTACAGCTTCAATATCTTCACTGGTAAAAACAGGTTTAGTCAAAAAAGCATTCAGGACTTCAAGAAATAACAGGTCAGGAACTATTATCTCCACATCTCCCAGCCTTTTTCCTTCCTGTATGGAAAGAGCATGACCGACATATTCCTCATCTTCATCTTTGAACCATTTTATTGCTACCGAAGCATCAATAACTATATCCATATCAGTGATCCCTGTCCCTGGATTCCCTGATCACCCGAAAACCCTTTTTATTGTCTTTGAACCCTCCTTTTTTCTGTCTGAGGCTTTTTGAAGTCTCGATTGCCCACTCGATATCCTTTCTTTTTTTCTCCAGTTCTTTTTCTTCCCTGATGTCTGCAATGTACGAAGCTGTCGCTTCACGGATAAGGAAGCTCTTTGTCAGGCCTTCTTCATCACAAAATTTATTTATTTCTCTAAGGTTTTCTTCCGGTATGGTTATATTTATTTTTTTTGAACCCATATATCTTCACCAATAATAAGTATAAATAGTAGATACTATATGTCAAGATATTAAATACTTCTAATCAATGGGCATATTGTTTAGAGGTTATGTGGTGCATGGATAAGACTGGTAATCATGTGAAAAATTATGGAGTCGTTTCTTTAAAGAATACAAATAGTAGTGGTGGGCGATATTGGAGTTGAACCAACGACCTCTGCGATGTCGACGCAGCGCTCTAACCAGCTGAGCTAATCGCCCCTGCTATTATTTTTTTATGTTCTGCAGGACCTCGCTGCTTATCCTTTCCACCAGGTCCTGGTATATGATAGTCTTTGCTTCGGGCTTGATCCTGGGATCGGTTACCCCGCATGAAGTCTCGGAACAGGTGATGCAGAGTGTCTTATCGGCAGCACACTGGCCCCTGGAGCCGAATGCAGCCATCCTGTCCGTAACCACCTTCTTAACTTCATCCATGGCCACCTTTGCCAGGTCGGGATAGCTGATGGAGCCGGGATGCTCGCCTATAAACTTATGAACCCTCTGGACTGCAGCCTGTGATATCCCGGTATAGAAATTTATCTTGCATATGCCCATGCCGGCAGCTTTCCTGAAATCATCATCGGAAATACCGGAGCCTCCATGGAGCACCAGGGGTATATCCACTGCATCCTTTATGGCTTTTAGCCGGTCAAAATCCAGGCGGGGATCCCCCTTATAAAGGCCGTGGACATTGCCTATTGAAATAGCCAGGGTGTCAAGGCCGGTCTCATTCACGAAATACCGGGCATCCTCTACCCGGGTAAACATCTCTTCCGAAGCAGAATGGGCGATAGCTGCCTCTACCCCTACGGCTTCTCCGCCTACATTGCCCAGCTCTCCCTCCACGCTTACATCCACGCTGTGGGCGATCCTTACCACTTCTCTGGTGTTTCTGGTATTTTCTTCCAGGGGATGTTCGGAACCGTCATACATTATAGAGGTAAAACCGGCCCTTATTGCCCTTACCATAGTCTTTAAGCTCTGTCCATGGTCAAGATGGATGCATACGGGGATGCTGGCATTTTTAGCGGCACTTATGAGGGCAGGAGCTATGTCTTCCAGGTTGAGATACCTGAAATGTACCTCCGCCAGCTGAAGTATGACCGGGGAGTTAGATTCCACGGCAGCATCAAGTATATGATCTATAAGATCGATATTGGTCACATTAAAAGCACCCACTGCATATTTGTTCTCCTTTGCATGCGCCAGGAGGTCTTTCATGTTTATAAGGGCCATCTTTATCCTTTCGGGCTGAAAAATATTTTTCAAAATACCGGACCAGGTTATTATAAATATTAGGACATTTTTTATCAACAGTACAGGCATTATTTAATGCAGATCTATCCAAATGGCAGATGTCGATAAGTCCTGGATTAGAAAAAAACAGGCATAGATGATATAGTCTGACTATTATGAATAAAAATGGGAAAAGATGACAGCAGTCTATATAATGATAAAATCAAGCCCCGGGGCGGAAAATGATATATTTGCCCGGATAAAAAAGATAGGGTAGGTAAAGACAGTCCATACCATAACAGGCCCCTATGAACTTATAGCCTATGTGGAGGCAGAAGGTCTGGACATCCTGGGAAAGACAGTGATATCAAAGATCCAGAACCTAAAAGGCATAACAGATACCATGACCTGTGTGGTCGTAGATCCTATTTAGGGCACAGCCATGGGATTTCCAGCAATAATATCTAAAATTTTTTAACTGTTTTAATTTAATAGTGGTTGATTGTTGATATAATAAATATATATTGAAAAACAGATTTAATAGATCAGGAGGTTATTTATGAAACTTGTACCAAAAGTAGTCGTAGGGGCCATCATCTTCGTGGTGGTCCTGGTTGTCCTTATAAACAGCTTTGTAGTGGTACAGGCAGGTAATGTAAGGGTGCTTACACAGTTTGGAAGGACAGTGGGGGTGACTTTCAACCCCGGTTTCCATATGAAGATACCTTTCATACAGAATACCGTGAATTATTCCACCAGGCAGGTCACCTATGAGACCAGCGACTTTCCCGAAAGCAGTGAGTCCATGTACCCCGACTTTACAGTCGATACCACATCTTCAGACGGCCAGCAGATCAAGCTCAAATATACCATAAGGTTTGCCATTGACGGCCAGCAGGCTGAATGGATCCTGAATAATATCGGGACAATGGACCAGCTGGTGGACAAGGTGGTAAAGACGGAAGCCAGGTCGCTGTCCAGGAATATCCCCAAGAAATATTCTGCGGCCCAGCTTTATTCAGAACAGGTATTCGAGGTACAGGCAGAGATAGGGGAGATACTAAAACCGATCTTTGAGGAGAACGGCATCATAATGGACGAATTCCTGTTAAGGAAGATCGACTTTACCGAGGATTATTTCAATGTCCTGGAGGAAAAGCAGATAGCCGAGGAAAGGATAGTAGTGGAGCAGAATGTCCTGGAACAGGAAAAAATAAAGAAAGAACAGTCTATTATCCAGGCCGAAGCGGAAGCAAGGACTATTGAGATAAGGGGTGAAGCCCTGAAAGAGAACCCGGAGATAATCCAGCTTGAGTTCATCCAGAAACTGGCGCCCAATATCCAGTGGGGCATCCTTCCCGAAGGAGGGATAATACCTTTTTTGGACCTGAGTAATATGACCGAAAACATGGGCGGCAATGATACCCCTGCAACCACCACTATACCCGTAGAGGAAACAGAATAAAAAAAATATAAGTAAATATAGGAAGCTGCAGGCGGGAAGGCAGGATCTGCAGCTTCCTATATTTTATGAATAGGCTGGTTAGAATTGATTAAACTGATCAGTATAGACCTGGACGGGACCCTTCTGGATTCCAGTTCGCAGATCTCAATAGAAAACAGGGAAGCTGTAAGATACTGCCTGGGAAAGGGAGTAAAAGTCTGCCTTTCAACCGGTAAGTCCATGAAGTATGCCGGAATGATAATAAAGGATCTGGGATTGAGGGACCTGCAGATAGTCTCCGGAGGGACAATGGTTATAGATCCCAGCCTGGAACCGGTATATTCTATAGGAATACCGGCGCAGGCCGTGGTTGATGCAGTAAAGCTTGCCCGGGAAAACGATGTTGGATTTGTCCTGGACACTACAGATGGTTTCCTTTATTATGACAGGTATTATGGGGAGCTTGATAATATCTTCCGTTCCGGCGAAGTAAAGAAAAAAGTAGAAGACGTACTCTCGCCTCATATCATCAATAATTCACTCATGTTTACCATTACCGTTGACACAGAGCATCCTTTTAATCATATACTGGCTGGCAGCATCAGCAGGGAAGTAAAGATAAGGAGGGGCGGACCCTATTTCCTTAATCTGTTTAACAGGGATGCGGGAAAGACGGCAGGTTTGAAAAAAGTGGCCGGGATCTACGGCATAAAGCCGGGGGAAATAATGGCCATCGGTGACAATAATAATGATAAGGGGGCCATGGAGTTTGCCGGTATTTCCGTGGCTATGGGAAATGCAACCAGCCAGATAAGAGAAATTGCTGAATATATTTCTTCTGACAATGATAACAGCGGGGTAGCCAGGGCAGTATACAGGTATGTCTAGTTTGTATGAATAAATATTCGACTCTTGACGGGACAAGCATAAATAGAGGAAAATTATATGATCAAGAATAATGGATGCATACAGCCGTTTGGAAAAATTGGCCATGATAGTACAAAAGAAGATTAATAGATGATGGGCTTCAGGACAAGATTTAGAAAATATATAGATACCATAAGGTCATATAATAGGATAGCCGGGATAACCAGGATAACCAGGCGGTATTTTGCCATTAACGGATTTGACGGGGTCATAACCAGTATAGGCATACTCCTGGGCAACTATATCATAGATGTCACCAGGCATAAAAATGTCCTTATTGCAGGCATGGCAGTTATAATATCCCTGGGAGTATCCGGTGTGTGGAGCGCATACAATAGCGAGGTAGCGGAAAGAAAGAAGGAGCTTGACGACCTTTCGGAAGCGACCCTTTACGGGCTTGAAGAGACCATTATATCAAGGGCCCAGAGATTTGCCGCCATTTTCCTCTCTGCCGTAAACGGGTTTTCCCCTGTCGTGATGGCTTTTATACCGCTTATCCCATTCCTGTTTGGAAATAGGATACCTATACAATACTGCTACTGGACAGGCTTTGGCCTGGCATTCCTTATCCTTTTCGGCATGGGGATCTTCCTGGGAAAGGTATCCAGGACCAGCCTGATAGTGAGCGGACTGAAGATGCTTATAGCCGGGGGAATTTGCGTGGGCCTTTCGCTGCTGCTTACATTTCTGGAATAAGGGATTTCCCGGGTACTTGCAAAAAAGCCCCGCCCGGAAGCGGAGCCTTTTTGCTTAGCAATATCGACAGCTTACAACTACAGTATTGAGAGGTAGGTGTCGAGCTCATATTTGGAGACATGAGTCCTGTACCTGTCCCACTCAATCTTCTTATTTTCAATAAACTTTCCGAAAATATGGTCTCCCAGCGTACTCTTTACAAGTTCGCTCTGTTCCATATACTGTACGGCTTCCCACAGGTTGTTGGGAAGGGTATCTATGCCCTTTTCCTGTCTTCTCTCCTCATCCATATCGAATATGTTTTCTTCTACCGGCAAAGGCAGCTCATATTTGTTTTTAATACCTTCAAGACCCGCCGCCAGCATGACTGAAAATGCCAGATATGGATTGCAGGCGGGATCGGGACACCTGAATTCTACTCTGGTAGAATTTTCCTTGCCCGGTTTATACATGGGCACCCTTACCAGGGTGGACCTGTTCCTCCTGGCCCAGGAAATATATACCGGCGCTTCATATCCCGGTACCAGCCTCTTGTAGGAGTTTACCCACTGGTTGGTGATCGCCACTATTTCTTTGGAGTGCTTTAGTATTCCTGCAATATACCACTTGGCCTCATCCGACAGGTTAAAGGGGTCGCTGGCATCATGAAAAGCATTCCTGTCACCCCTGAAAAGTGACTGATGGGTATGCATGCCGCTGCCGTTTTCCCCGAAAAGGGGCTTTGGCATAAATGTTGCATAGACACCA
>CAZDXU010000014.1:0-7943 GCA_964509585.1 uncultured Actinomycetota bacterium
GCAAATAAGCACAATCTCAAAGTCTTAAAGGACCTGGGCATAAAAGAGATAAGGTTCAATCTGGCAGCTTCGGGCTACAGCCCCGAAATATTAGATAAATTGGGTATTGCACGTGATCTATTTAAATATGTAGCTGTAGAAGTCCCATCCTATCCGGAGCAGAAAGAGAGGATCATAAACAGCCTTTACAGAATGGAATATTACAAGATTGATCAATTGAGTCTTCAGGAGCTTCTGGTAAACAATAATAATTTCAATAAGGTAAAAGGCGAGATATACCAGTCAGGCATGATGTTTGCAAAAAAATATTTCCTCTACGGAAGCAGGAAACTTACCTATGAAATAATAGATATTTGCCTGGATAAAGGATACTCCTTTTCCGTAAATGACTGTTCAGCCAGCAGGTTTGGAGAAAATAAATAATATATTTAAACTCCGGAGCGGACTATAAATGTCCTGCCATTGCTCTCGTAGTCGGCTTCGGGTTCGAATTTAAGCGATGGATTGCGCTGGAGAAATTCAGCAAGCGCCCGCTGCTGGCCATACTCTTCTCCTTCAGTAAAAGAGTACCAGTCGTCAAAAAGCACCACGGTCTTATCAGCAATCAATCCTTCCAGCCAGGAAAGAGCTGTACTTGTTGATGAGTAAAGGTCGCAATCAAGAAGAATCACTCCTGCGGGTCCGGCCTTTAGATCCTTTTTAAGCTCATCTGTAAGGGTTTCCTCATAAAAACCAGCTATGAGCCTTATCCTGCTAAAATCGACCCCATTTTTTAACAGGCTTTTCTCAACCTGTTGGCGGGAGCAGGCAAACTGTCCTTTAAAAAACCTGCCGCCTGCCCTGTCTACATCTTCAACCTGCGGCAGTCCCTGAAATGAGTCGAAACCAAAAAAACGGGTTTGCGATAATCCAAGCTGCTCTGCTGCGCGGTAAGCTGTAAAAAACGTATATCCCTTATAAAGTCCAAATTCATAGTAGTCCCCTACAGGCCCGCCTTGATGAAGTTCTGCTGCTTTTTTAAATGCCCATTCGATTGCTCCGGGAGCGCCCGGGCTTAAAGATTTAAAACCGGCATTCATAGTGTGATAGAGTTTTGAGCCCAGTTTAAAAAGCGGCGGACAATGCCTGATAGCTGCTGCAAGTTTTCTTTTTATACCCATAAAAACCCCCTTTTTTTGCTGCCCCACGGCACTCTCTTATTAATAATCATATTCTGATCAAATTAATGGCACAGAATTTAAAATCTGCCAGAAAAAGCTCTCCTTAACTTTCCGGTAATTGGCTGTCAGTCTTTTTTAAGACAGCCTGCCTCAGGAAAAAAGGCCTTACAATATATATTATTGCCCCTATAAGGCCAAGCATGAGCAGCATGGCAAGGAGAATAAGTGAGACTGTTGCAGACCTTTCTGCGGATGCTCCCAGAGCCACCATCAAAAAGACCAGTGAGTTTTCCCGCACGCCAGCTCCTCCGATGGATATCGGAAGCATGGATATTATTGTGATCACGGGAACAATAAATATAAACGATGCAAACGAAAGCTCTATTCCCATTGAAATTGAAGCAAGATAATAATGATAGATCACGCCAAGCTGCAGTAAAAAACTGCAGATCAAAGCTCCCGCAAGATGTACTTTGTATTTTTTGAAACTCTGGAATGTGTAATATATCTCCTTCAGCTTTTCCCTGATTTTTAAAAGGAAACCAACTTTTTTGACAATCCTGTCAAGTTTGAGTATTGAAGGGTTGAGTATAATAAACAGGGCTATGATGCAAAGGAAAAAAAATATGACCACAGGGATGATATAGGAGGTCTTGCCCACTGTGGTAAAGCCAAAAAAAAGCGCGGCTATGGCAAAGGTTGCGGCCATTACAATACCTGACAACCTTTCAATGATTATGATACTGGCTGATTTGCCGGCTGATACGCCTGCTTTTTTTGATATATCTATAGTCCTGAATATATCTCCGCCAATGCTTGTGGGCAGAAGATTGTTAAAAAACAGCCCTATCATCAGTGAAGAAACCAGGTAACCCTGTGATATTTTTATATTCTGTGTCTTTAAGAGGATCTGCCATCGAAGCGCTGATATCCAGATGCCAAAAAGATATGTAGATGCAGAAGCTACAAGCAGCGCCAGATCCACATTTTTAAGTATATTTAAAAATGTATTGAAATCCTCAAATCCTGACCTGAAAAATACAAGGTACGAGATCAAACCGGCGCTTATTAAAATCCTTGCAGCTATGGATATTTTCTTTTTGTGCTTTATATAGAAGGACTTAATATTTTCTATAATTACTTTAAAACCCATTGCTATGGAAAATTATTGGATCAATATCAAATTATTCTGGAAATACTTATGCAAATTCTGAACTTATATTACATGTAAACCGGCAAAGGTCAAGATAAAAATGATAAATGACCGGAAAATAGGATTGGAAAAATAAGCAATATAATATCTGCCGGCTACCCTGTTATAACTGCAGATGCCCGCCTCAGCGAATGACACTGCAGGAATACTGAAACCGGGAGCGTGGCTATATGGCAGGGGGCAAACTCTATATTGCAGCCTATGGCCGTAGTATCCCCGCCCAGGCCCTGGGGTCCGATACCGGTGCTGTTTACCTCATACAGGATCTTCTTTTCCAGCTCCGCATACCTTTTATCAGGATTTACCCTGCCCAGCTCCCTGAAGGCGGCAGTCCTGGCCATCTTTACCACTTCCGAAGCAGTGCTTCCTATGCCTATGCCTATGATGACCGGAGGGCAGCATTTGGTGACATTTTTCCTGACAAGGTCCAGGACTAGTTCCATTATCCTGTCCGGGCCGGCAGTGGGGTTCTCCATGGAGAGATAGGAGCAGTTCTCGCTTCCTCCGCCCTTTAGCCATACTGTTATTCGAAGTCCCGGCTCCTCCATAAATGACGCGGAGACTATGGCCGGAGTATTATCACCCCTGTTTATCCTGTCATAAAGGGGGTCCCCTACTGTAGACATCCTCAGATAATTTTTCCCATAGGCCTCGGCAACTGCAGCATCAAGATGGCTGTACAGGCGGCCGCTGTCCTCGATACAGATGCCGGGGCCGACCTTTAAGTCTATATAGGTATTGCCGCAGTCCTGGCACAGGGGGAGGCTCTCTTTGCGGGCAATCCGGCAGTTCTGGATAATAAGGTCCAGCACCCGGACGGCCCTATCCCCGCTTTCCTTTTTCCGGTACTCCTGAAGTGCCTCTATTATATCAGGCGGGAGCTCGAAGCTAGCTTTCTTTATCAGCTGGCTTACCTTTGTCTTTATTTTTGTAATTTTTATATTTTTCATCTTTTCCGGGACAGTCAGGATTGATGCAGAGGTCCCAGGGCCTTCTTCCCTTATTTATTATCCTTACCATTGGATACTGGCAGTGCTTGCAGTCATCCTTTGTGGTAAGGAGCAGGCCTTTCTGGGGCAGCGAGAAGGTGGTCTTGCATTCAGGATAAGCATTGCATCCCACAAACCTCTTTTTGGAAGCCCTGGCTACCCTCACTATAAGGTCGCCTTCACAACCTTCGCTGGGACATTTTCCCACAACCAGGTCTTCTTTTATGCCTTTTTTTATCTCCCTTGAGATCTCTTCTTTCTCCTGTTTGAGCCTTTCCATGACATCTTTTAGCATGGACCGTGATTTATCCACTACTTCATCTTTGGATTCATCACCGCTGGCGATTCCGTCCATATACATCTCAAGTTCAGAAGTCATATCAGGCGTGGATATCTTTTCTGCATGTTTCTGCAGCATCTTTATAAGGGCTACGGCCTTCTCGGAAGGAGTCAGGGGATTTCCCTTTACATAGCCCCGGGCCATGAGCGTCTGTATTATGCTGTGCCGGGTAGCCTTGGTTCCCAGCCCCAGCTCTTCCATCGTCTGGACCAGCTTGCCCTGGCTGTACCTGGCGGGAGGTTTGGTCTCTTTGTCTTCAAGTTTCCTGTCAGTGACCTCCAGGTCCTGTCCCTTTTCCAATTCGGGGACAAAGACATCCTTATGCTTGTAATAGGGGTAATGCCGGGTCCAGCTGTGTTCTATTATAGTAGAGCCGGTGGCTGTAAATACCTCCCCGCTTATATCGATCTTTGCAGAAATGCTTTTCATCTTTGCCGCAGGCAGAAGTGTGGCCCCAAACCTCCTGGAAATAAGCTCATAAAGCTTCCATTCATCCGCCGACAGCTTTGACCTGGGGACTGCGGCTGTAGGATAGATGGGCGGATGATCCGTAGTCCTTTTTCTTCCCCGTGAAGGCTTTATCTTTTCCTGGCCCAGCACCTCTTCCGACATGTCCCTGAATTCATTTACTTTTCCCAGTTCGGCGGCGATCTCCCTGATATCAATGGAGGAAGGATATACCGTATTGTCTGTCCTGGGATAACTGATATATCCGTTCATATAAAGGCTCTCGGCAACATTTATGGTTTTAGGAGCGCTAAATCCCAGGGAACTGGCACTCACTATAAGGTTGGTTGTATTTAAGGGAGCAGGCGGCGCTATCTGCTTTACCGATTCTTTTGACTCTGTTACTTTTCCTTGATGGCCCAGCCTGGCAAATGCTGTCTGGGCCTCGTCTTCTTTGGTGAACTTCTTTTTCCTGTGGATAGCCTCGAATTCTTCCCCGGAATCGGTGGAAAGCTTTACCTTTATCACCCAGTAAGGTTCAGGCTTGAACCTCTTTATCTCCAACTCCCGCTCTACTATGAGAGCCAGCGTGGGGGTCTGTACTCTTCCTACGGAAAGGAATTTATCCTTCACCTGGTATGTAGCCAGGGATATGAACCTGGTGAGCACCGCACCCCATACCAGGTCAATGTCCTGCCGCGCCCTTCCGGCAAAAGCCAGGTCCAGGTCTATTCGCCCCAGCTTTGAGAAAGCCTGTTCTATGTCCCTGGGAGTGATGGCGGAAAACTTTGCCCTTTTTGAGACCAGCTGGCTGTTCTTGTCCTGGGCTATCTGCAGGGCGTCATAACCTATGAGCTCGCCTTCCCTGTCATAGTCTGTGGCTATTATCACTTCATCAGCCTGGGAAGCCTCCTTTTTCAGAGCCTGGATTATCCTTTTCTGTATGGGCATTTTTTCTATCTCGGCATCTATCAGGTCAATGGGATCGACCTTGAACCAGTTTGAGTATTCTTTGGGATAGTCTACCTTCAGTATATGTCCCTTAAGCCCTATCACAGCATAATCCACACCGTTTAAGCTGAATTTATGTACGGGTACGCCAAATGACTTTTCGTCGGAAACGCCGTTGCCTGACAGTATTTTGGCTATCCTTTTGGCTGCTATCTCTTTTTCACTTATTATAAGTCTCATATATATTGATTCATGTAAAACGGTATTTAGGAATGAAATGATATCACTAAAACATATAAAAATACAATTCAAATGATTTCTCTTAATGGGGCTATTATCATATAATCCAGGATAAGAAAGACTTATATTAATACCAATAATTAATTATAATGTATTAAGAGTCTTATTTTTTGGTTAAAATATGACTATGGATCCAGGGAGCTATATGACGAATGATATCGCCAGTAAGATTAATAAGCTGAAACAGGAAAAGGATGCTGTCATACTGGCCCACAACTACCAGATAGGCCAGGTGCAGGATATCGCTGACTTTGTGGGTGATTCCCTGCAGCTGAGCATAGAGGCCACCAGGACAGAAAGCTCTATAATAGTCTTCTGCGGGGTGCACTTTATGGCCGAAACGGCAAAGATCCTGAACCCCGGGAAAAAAGTACTGCTCCCCGACAGGGATTCAGGCTGCCCCATGGCAGATATGATAACTGCGGAAGATCTTAAAAAGCTGAAAGCCGAACATCCCGGAGCTGTGGTAATATGCTATGTGAACTCTACCGCGGAAGTAAAGGCATTAAGCGATATATGCTGCACTTCTTCCAATGCGGTAAAGGTGGTAGAATCGGTACCTCCCGATGATGAAATAATCTTCGTCCCTGACAAATACCTGGGAAGCTATGTCCAGTCAAAGACAGGAAGGAAGATGATACTCTGGAACGGTTACTGTCCCACCCATGTCAGGATAAATGCCAGGAATATAATCGATTTAAAAAAGAAGCATCTGGATGCAGAGGTGGTGGTCCATCCGGAAAACACCCCCGACGTCATAGAGGTAGCCGACAGGGTGGAATCCACCGGGGGCATGCTGAGGTATGTGAAAGAGTCGCCAAAGAAGACCTTTATAATAGGTACGGAGATCGGTATAATCCACAGGCTGAAAAAAGAAAATCCGGAAAAAGTATTCATACCGGCCATGGATAAGGCCATATGTCCCAATATGAAGCTTATAAACCTGGAAAAGATCATGTGGTCCCTGGAACAGGAAGAGACCGAGGTGATAGTCCCGGAGGACATTGCCAGAAAGGCAAAAGCCGCCATAGACAGGATGATAGCCCTGAAATAGCTTATAACAATCAAGATATAATCATGAGACCCAGATATTTAGTAGATCCGACTCTTACGGCCAGGGTACACCCCTATTGTGACTGCGTGATCATAGGCAGCGGCATAGCCGGATTGTCCACCGCCATATGGCTTTCGGAATATGACGTAAAGGTACTGACGAAGAGCTCTCCTTCTACATCCACTACCTGGTATGCCCAGGGAGGAATCGCTGCCGCCATAAAGAAACCCGACTGGTGGAAGAACCATTACAAGGATACCATAACTGCCGGCCAGGGACTGTCTGACAAAAAAGCAGTGGAAATACTGGTAAAGAATGCGCCGGCCATGATAGAGAAACTGGTGGAGATCGGAACCAGATTTGATATAACCGAGGGAGAGGTCAGCCTTACCACTGAAGGCGGCCACAGCTATGCCCGCGTGCTCCATGCCGGAGGAGATGCCACAGGCGAAGAAATAGAAAAGAAGCTGGTAGCCTTTGCCGGAGGACTGCAGCATATAGACTTCACCCCTGATTATTTTGCCCTGGATGTGATCACGTCAGCAGGAAAATGCCTGGGGGTCATGGGACTGTACCCGGGTAAGAAGACCATTGAGATCCACCCTTCTTCCAATGTGCTGATTGCGACCGGAGGCATAGGACAGCTTTTTGAGCTCTCCACCAACCCATCCATATCCACAGGCGACGGCATAGCCATGGCCCGCAGGGCAGGAGCAGAGATCATGGACATAGAATTTGTCCAGTTCCACCCCACAGTATTTAAGACTGATGACGGTAAACTTTTTCTCATAAGCGAGGCGCTCCGGGGTGAAGGGGCATACCTGAGGGACTGCAGGGGGAACCGGTTCATGGTGGGAAGACACCATCAGGAAGAACTTGCTCCCAGGGATGTGGTGGTAAAAGAGATGATAAGGACCATGGACAAGAGCAAATGCAGCTTTGTCTATCTTGATGCCACTCATATATCCAGGAGCCACCTGAAGATAAGGTTTCCCAATATAATAGCCAAGCTGAAGGAGAACGGACTGGACCTTTATAAGGACCTTATAAAAGTATCGCCGGCCGAGCATTACCTTAACGGCGGCATAAGGACGGATTACAGCGGCAGGACCAATATCCAGGGGCTTTTCTCCTGCGGAGAGACAGCTGCCACCGGCGCCCATGGAGCCAACCGGCTGGCCAGCAATTCACTGATGGAGGGCCTGGTATACGGATGGCGCATACACCAGGATATCGATAAAAGACTAAAAAGCCCTTCAGGCAAGGAAAAAAGATCTGTGCTTTCCGCCATAGACAGGCTGGTAAAGAAAGGCGTGAAAAACACAGACAGGAAGACAGGTTCCGGCAGGGGTGTTGATACCGGTACCCTTATATCCAGTCTCAGGAGCCTTATGTCCCGTGAAGTGGGGATATTGAGGGACAGCCAGGGGCTGGAGGAAGCGCGGGAATTCGTAGATTTCCATATGGGCAACCGGAGTCTTTATGACTG
>CAZDXU010000015.1:0-3651 GCA_964509585.1 uncultured Actinomycetota bacterium
GGATCTTCCCCTTAACCTGTACCAGATACAGGTTAAGTTCAGGGATGAGATCAGGCCCAGGTACGGCCTTCTCAGGGGCAGGGAATTCATAATGAAGGATGCCTATAGTTTTTGCGAAGATGAAAAGGGCCTGGATGAGATATATGAAAAGATGCATCAGGCTTACAGCCGGATCGTAGAAAGGCTGGGACTGGAATTCAGGGTGGTTGAAGCTGATACCGGACTTATTGGCGGAAAGTCATCTCATGAGTTCCTGGTACTGGCAGGCGAGGGCGAGGAGACACTGGTATACTGTCCCGAGTGCGGCTATGCCGCCAATATCGAGCTTGCCGCTGCCGCCTGTCCGGAGCCGGATAAAGGTACCGAAAAGGATATCCAGGAAGTAAAAACTCCCGGAGTGACTGATATAGAAAGCCTTGCCCGTTTTATGGGGGCAGAGGCACAAAAAACTGCAAAGACCATGCTTCTGGAGGATGAAGACAGGAATGTTTATGCTTTCATGATGACCGGGGACAGGGAACTTAACATTTCCAAGGCGGAAAAGTTCCTTAAGCGTCCTCTCCATCTTTTTGAAGGCGGGCACAGTGCACTGATAATCGGCTATGTGGGACCAGTAGGGCTTGACCCCGGCATAAAGGTCTATGCAGATAATTCATTAAAAGGAATAAAGAATATAATAACCGGCGCCAACAGAAAGGATACCCACCTTAAAAATGTCAGCATGGACAGGGATGCGGATATTGCTTCATATGGTGATTTTACCTATCCCGGCCCCGAAGATAGATGCATTAAATGCGGGACCGGCATAAACAGGGAAAAAGGTATAGAGATAGGCCATATATTCAAGCTGGGCAGCAAGTACAGCCAGAAGATGGAGGCAGGGTTTCTGGGAAGGGACGGCAGGAAGAAGTCTTTCATAATGGGATGTTACGGCATAGGCATAACCCGCATAATGTCTGCAGTTATCGAACAGCTTCATGATGAAAAAGGAATAATCTGGCCGCCTTCCATAGCTCCTTATACCGTAAGCCTGGTAGTCACCACATCCAAATCCAGGGAGATGTCAGATGCCGGCGATAACATATATAAGCAGCTCACCGGAAACGGTATAGAAGTACTGTATGACGACAGGAATATTAGTGCAGGCATCAAGTTCAAGGATTCAGATCTCTTGGGGCTGCCTATAAGGATGGTGGTGGGAAAGAAGTTTTTGCAGGAAAAAATGGTAGAGGTCCAGCTCAGGAGCACCGGGGAGGCCAGGGATATATCGCCGGAAGGCCTGACCGGATTTGTGAAGGAATTTTTAGCTGAAAATATTATAGGATGAGTCCCTGATGGAAGATGAAGCCCTAAAGATCCAGGGTACCCTGGAAAAGATAGTATTCAAGAATCCTGACACAGGTTATATGGTGGGCAGGCTCAGGACGGATGATGATGAGCTGGTTACCATAGTGGGGGATGTATTCGAACTTCAGTGCGGTGAAAAACTGGGGGTAAAAGGCAAATGGGTAGTCAACAAGAATTATGGAAGACAGTTTGAGATATCTTCGGTAGAGGCATTTACACCGGTCAGCATCGTGGGCATAGAGAGCTATCTTGGCTCCGGGATGATAAAAGGTATCGGGCCTGCTATGGCTTCACGCATAGTAGACTGTTTTGGTGAAGAGACTATAGAAATACTCGACAGCGAACCGGAGCGTCTTTCCCGGATCGAAGGTATAGGGAAAAAAAGGATAGGGCAGATAAGGGATTCCTGGTCCAAACACAAAAATACCAGGAAAGTCATGATATTCCTCCAGTCTTACGGTATTTCCAGCACATATGCCTTGAAGATATATAATACATATGGCGAAAATGCAGAAAACGTGATCAGGGTAAATCCCTACCGGCTGGCAGATGATATCTTTGGCATAGGTTTTAAGACAGCCGATTCCATTGCCCTTAAGGCCGGTATAGCCAGGGATTCTATTTTCAGGGTCAGATCAGGCATATTGTACCTTCTCCGCAGAGCAGAAGACAGCGGGCACTGCTATCTTCCCTATGAGATAATAGCTGACCGGGCGCTTGATTTCCTGGAAGCGGGAAAAAATATACTGGACAGGGCCCTGGATGACCTGGAGCGGGACGGCAGGATAATCGCAGACGGAGAGGACAGCGACAAAAATATCTACCTTAAGAGCCTCTATGTATGCGAACAATATGTAAGAGAAAAAATCGCTGTATTTCTTGACAGGAGGAGAAGCGGCCCGGTCAGGGATTCCAGGGATGCAGAATACAGGAAACAGGTACTGGACCTTGCCCGGGAAAACAATATAGAACTGGATTCCATACAGGTGGATGCAGTTGTGAAGGCGCTTACGGAAAAGATCCTGGTAATAACCGGCAGTCCGGGAACAGGAAAGAGTACCATACTTAATTTCATAATAAGAATACTGGAACTGGAAAAAAAGAAAGTATTAATGGCTGCCCCCACCGGGAGGGCTTCCAAGAGGATGACCGAGACCACGGGCAGGGAGGCAAAGACCATACACAGGCTGCTTGCCTTTAATCCCAGGCTTAACAAGTTTTTGAAGAACGAAGAAGACCCGGTAAATGCAGATGTTATCGTCATAGACGAGGCATCCATGCTGGACATAAGGCTTACCAGGCACCTGATGTCTGCAGTAAGGCCGGACAGCAGGCTGGTTTTGGTAGGCGATATAGACCAGCTTCCCCCGGTGGGGCCCGGCTATGTCCTGGGAGACCTAATCCGGTCCGGAGTCATCCCGGTATCAGAACTTAAGAGGATATACAGGCAGGAGGGTGAAAGCCAGATAATAAGGAATGCGCACAGGGTAAGGGATGGTGAATTTCCCCGCCTGGAAAATTCAGGGATGAATGATTTTTACTTCATAGAGAAAAGCGGCCAGGATGAGACTGTGGAACTCATACTGCACCTTTTGACGAAAAAAATAAATTCCAGCTTTAACATGGATCCTATGACGGATGTACAGGTCCTGGTCCCTACCAACCGGGGCATATGCGGAGTAATAAACCTGAATACCAGGATACAGAAAGAACTTAATCCGGGGAAAGGCGGACTTCTGCATGGAAACAGGGTATTCCGCAGGGGGGACCGGGTGATACAGCTGAAAAATAATTATGAAAAAGAGATATTCAATGGCGATATAGGAATAATATCAGCAATAGATACCGAACTTAATGAGATGAGGATTGATTTTGAGGGAAAAGCGGTAAACTATAGCTTCTATGAAGCAGATGAGATAAGCCATTCATATGCTATCTCTATCCACAAATCCCAGGGATCGGAATTCAGGTGCGTGATAGTCCCCATCCTTACATCCCACTATATGCTGCTGCAGAGGAATCTCCTCTATACCGCCCTTACCAGGGCCAGGGAACTTGCCATACTGGTGGGCAGCAAAAAGGCCATAGGAATGGCTGTAAATAAAAATGTAGTGGAAAAAAGGTATACCGGACTCAGGGAACTTCTGCAGGATATCTGAGCAGCCGGCCTGCCGGCAAATATAATATATGTAATTTTTATTATTATATGCTATACTTTTAACGAAATTTTAAGAAGAGGTGATAAAAATAGTGGGCGTTATCCCACTATTTTTTTGATTTAGAATTATTTAAAGGCAGCAGGTG
>CAZDXU010000016.1:0-5897 GCA_964509585.1 uncultured Actinomycetota bacterium
GCAAATATCTTGGTGCCTTTGCTGGTCTCGGTACCCACACTGGAAAATTCTTTTGCGCCCTTATCTATTATGTAGGGGACATTTGCATAAGTCTCTACATTGTTTATACAGGTTGGTTTTCTAAAAAGCCCTTCATTTGCCGGGAACGGCGGTTTGGGTCTGGGCATACCCCTCTCACCTTCTATGGACCTTATAAGGGCAGTCTCCTCGCCGCATACGAAAGCTCCCGCACCCTGGTAAACAGTAATCTCGAAATCAAAACCGGAACCCAGGATATCATTTCCCAAAAAGCCGTATTGCTTTGCACTTTCAATAGCAGCTTTTACATTTTCCACTGCCAGGGGATATTCCTGCCTGACATATATATATCCCCTGCTGGCGCCAATCGCATAAGCAGCAATGATAAGTCCCTCCAGCACGCTGTGGGGGCTTCCCTCCAGTATGCTCCGGTCCATATATGCGCCGGGATCGCCTTCATCAGCATTGACTATCATGTATTTAGGTGATCCTCCGGCCTTCCTGGTTATCTCCCACTTCAGTCCGGTAGGGAATCCTCCGCCTCCCCTTCCTCTGAGCCCGGAATCCTTTACTTCCTTCAGCACTTCCTCCGGGGACATATGCTTAAGAGCCCTGGCCAGCCCTTTATATCCGCCGTAAAGGATATAATCATCAATGCTTTTTGAATCTATCCTGGAATTGTTTCCCAGAAGTATCCTCTTCTGGTATTTATAGAAAGGGATCTCGAACTCTTTTTTGACAAGCTTATCATCAACGGTCTTATAAAGAAGCCTTTCAATTATATTGCCGCCCATTGTCTCTGTGACTATTTCGGCAATATCTTCTCCGGCTGCACCCAGGTAGCATACCTCCTGGGGATAGAATATGATAAGCGGGCCCCGTTCACAAAAACCGTGGCAGCCTGTCCTGCGGATCAAGATCTCTTTTCCGGAAGCTGCCGCATATTTTCCTGCTTCTTCCTTTAGTATCTCAAATACATCATCGGATCCTGCAGCCTTGCATCCGGTGCCTGAGCATAGTGATATCACAGTCTTTGTCTCACAGCTGCCTTTCAGCAACTTTGCCTTTTTTTCAAGATCTTCTATATTGCTTATTTTTTTTGTATTAATGCTCATAGTCCCTTTATTTATGCTCCTAAATGGTATCGTGGAACAGTTATGCTACTGCAGCGAGTTTACAATATCCATTACAGTGTCAGGGTCGACTTTCTTATATACCTTATCATTTATGATGATAACCGGTGCTATTCCGCAGGCACCCACACATCTATTGACCTGAAGCGAATAGACCCTGTCCGGAGTAGTCTGCCCCGGTTCGATCTGCAGCCCTTTACTTATATTTTCGGTTATCTGCTTGCCGCCCTTTACAAAACATGCCGTTCCCATGCACACCCTTATATTGTACTTTCCTCTGGGGATCATGGTAAAGAATGAATAGAAAGTAACTACACCATATACATCTTTTTCCGGGACAGCGATCCCTTTTGCCACTTTCCTCTGCACATCCAGGGGAAGAAATCCTACTGATTCCTGTATCTCCTGGAGTACAGGGATAAGCGAGCTCCGGTTTTTATCATATCCTGATATTATATTTTCAACTGTCTTTTCTTCTTCAACTGTCAGGTCATATCTCGGCAGGTCTATAACTCCCATTTTCCCTCTTCAATACATAACTATGATGTAAAATTTGCATTTGATTATAGCAAATATTACCTTATAATTGTAAAATTTTTGTAAACCTGTGCCAATATTGCGGTGTTGTTCACATATTTTAGGAAAAGGGAGTCTGTTATGGCATCTATATTCAATGAAAAAGATATCGATAAAAAAGTCTTTGACGACAGGTGGGTGCGGTTTGCTTTCGGCCCCCAGGGGAAAGTGGCTGCCGGTAACCTCAACCTGGGGATAACCAGGTTTGAGGAAGGAAAGACTTCGCTTACCCACCAGCACGATGTGGATGAGGCTCTTTATATCCTGTCCGGAAAAGGTACATTAAAGTTAGGGCAGGACATCCATAAAGTTGCTGCCGGGGACTTTGTCTATGTCCCCCGCCATACGGATCACACCCTGATAACTGACAGGGGGACCGACCTCGAGATATTCTTCATATTCGCTGGCAAAACAGTTATCGATCATTAGCGCTTCTCTTATATCTACCGGCCCCCTTGATGTCTGGATAAGGGAATCCTTGTCTGCCTTCTTTATTTAAGGTTTGATTTATGATCAAGACAGCCATATTTCGGCTGCCGGAAAGGCCATTGATTTCCTGCTCTTCAACGAACAGACCAATTGTCTCAATAAAAGTTATATTGCAATATTAGAATATATTTAGTACACTAAAAGTAAATCTATTAAGGCCGGCCTTGTGCCTGTAGCCAGCCGGGACGTGGTACACTAAGGCTCCATGAAGGAGGGTAATGGCTATAGAAAAACTACAGGGAAACTCTGAAAAAAGATGCCTCTCAGAAGGCTGGTAAAAAGATATTTTAAGGGAGAAAAAATTGAAAAAGGAAGATTTTTACAATATGCATGCAGAGATGTGCAAGACTATATCCAATCCCAGGAGGCAGGCAATACTGGATACTATAAGGGGCGGGGAACTTACTGTCTCAGAGCTTATCGAAAAGACAGGGATAAGCCAGGCCAATCTTTCACAGCACCTGGCAATACTACGGTCCAAAGGTGTGGTCAAGACCAGGAGAGACGGCAATAATATCTATTATTCCATCTCGAATATCAAGATAATAGAGGCTTATGATCTCATAAGCGAAGTCCTTGAGGATTCTACCTCTTTAAGGGAAAAGGCGATAAAAGAAGGTATAGGCAGATAAATATAAAGGAGGGTGAAAAATGGCTGAGGCCAAGGAAAAAAAGAAGATGGCAATGGCAGTCATGAGCGGTGATATGGACAGGCTGTTCGGCGCATTTATCATAGCTACCAGCGCTGCAGCATCAAATATTGATGTGACCATGTTCTTTACATTCTGGGGCCTTAGGGCTCTCAAAAAGGATGTCAGGACAGGAAAGAGCTTTATGGGCAGGATGATGGGGATCATGGAAGGCGGAGACATAAATAAGGCCCACCCCAGCAAATACAGCATGTGGGGTCTTGGAAGATGGATGTTCAAGAAGATGATGAGGGCCAGGAAAGTGGCATCACTTCCCGAAATGAGGCAGATGGCACTTGATATGGGAGTAAAGATGTACGGCTGCCAGATGAGCATGGATGTGATGGAGATATCAAGGGAATGCATGATAGATGAAGTCGAAGGCTGTGTGGGAGGCGGGTTTTTTGTAGAAAAGGCCGTTGAAGCTGATGCACAATTTTTCATTTAAAAGGTTTTGGATGATAGCTGGACGATGATGAAGAATTGCGGCAGGGCAGGTGAAAGAATAGCTTAAGAGCATAAGGCAGTCCCGGGACTTGATACTGGGGGACTTGCAAGTCCCCTGATGGATGTGAGCCTGAATATATGGGGACTCTTCATATTTAAGAAATCCAGAATATAGTTTTTTAGTAAAACAGACCACATAGCAAAAAGCTCTTGATTTTATGTTTACTTAAAAAGCATTACAAGAGTATAATGTTCTTTTTGTACATTTTAGAGATCCGGGCATAATAGGAAAGTATATGCAGTTTGACTGGGAAATGAATATCCTGCTGGCTATAGGGATCTTTACTGTCATCGGGATCTTCGGCGGCTTTGCAGCAAAAAAGATCAAGTTTCCTACTATTACAGGATACATCATCGTAGGAATAATCCTGAGCCTTTCAAATATCATCCCTAAAAGCATGATCACGGGGGAACTTGATGTGATCACAGAGATCAGCCTGGGAATAATAGGCTATCTTGTAGGCGGTTCCCTGTTCTTTAGAAGATTAAAACAGTTTGGTAAAACCATTGCTGCAATAACTCCGTTTGAAGCTATGGGGGCATGGGTCTTTGTAGCCATACCGGTAGTCTTCCTGGGTCCGTTTATTATAAGGCTTAGCGGGGCAGGTTTTACATCTTTCAGAGACTATATCCCGCTTGCCATAGTAGTCGGCGCTATCTCATGCGCTACAGCACCGGCCGCAAGCCTTGCCATTATCAGGGAGTACAGGGCAAGCGGGCCGTTTACTGGCAGGCATAATAACCAGGACTGATATAATGCAGAACATGATAAAGAAAAACAAATGAGCACTCTTCCCAGTTGAACAGATCAGTCATAAAGTATTCTGATCACCCTGAAGAGCTTGCTGTTGAGTAAAGACATTCCCGGGTGCCGCTCCGTTTCCTGGATTTAGGTCCCTGGCACAATGGATGGGATTCCCAGTCCAATTATTTCCGCGTCAATCCTTATTCTTTGCCAGGTCCCTTACTGATCCCCTGTTTATCAGTGTATTCTTGAGATATATAGTCTGTTTTACATTTTGTCCCCTGGAAATAAGTTCCAGGAGTTTTTCTGCACCGAATCTTCCCATCCTTATCTTCGGTATATGGGTGGTGGTGAGGGCAGGATATGAAGTCTGCGATTGATGGATGTTGCCGATCCCGGTTATCGAGAGGTCTTCCGGTATGCTGAGCCCCGATTCCATGAATCCTTTAATGAGCCCCAGGGCAATGGGATCTGACTGGGCAATCAAGGCAGTTATATTTCTACCGGTGACCCGGTCCCGGATATCGCCGGCAAATTCCCTGTACTCCCTGTATTCTCGAATAGGAATATTATTTTTTAAAAATACCAGATCCTGGTCGGGTTTTATGCCCTGCTCCTCAAGGCCCTCGATATAGCCACCGTATTTTTCAGCGGGTATTATGGCGGAATCAGTATTCCATCCGGCATAACCGATCCTTTCATGCCCGTTTCCGGCCAGGAAGGCTACCAGCTTTTTAACTGCCCTATTATAATCAGTGGTGATCGTAGTATACCTGGAATATTCTACCCTCCTGTTTATAAGCACGACAGGCGTGCGGGCCGGTATTATCCCACTTATATGGGAGAAATCACAGGAACCTCCCAGGAAGATAAGACCATCTACCAGAAGATTGGTCAATTGCTTGACAGTCTTTATCTCAAGATCATGGTCAAATCTGGTGCTGTTTATTACCAGTATATAGCCATGTTTTGAAACCACATCTTCCACTCCGGAGATCACTTCGGCATAGAAGGGATTGTTTAAATTGGAGGTCAGAAGACCGATTATATTCCTTTTTTTGCTCCTTAAGGCCCTGGCGATCATGTTTGGCCTGTAATCAAGCTCTTCTACCAGTTTCTTTACCTTTTCTATAGTCTCCTTTTTTACATATCTTTCACCAGTCAGGGCATTTGAGACTGTAGCCGGCGAGATGCCCAGCCTTTTTGCAATATCTATTATAGTGATCTTCTTTTCAGGCCTGTCTTTTTTGCTTTCATCCATTAATCAATCCTTATATATAAAAGGTTTTGTTGAATTATACTTTCTTTCATAAAAATATCAATGTTTATATCAGCCCGGCAGCCTTTATGCCTCTTCTGCTTAAAGGCGGTGAGGTCCTCTATTTGTCATCATAACCGGGAAAATAATCGCTTTTGATGCTTTTTTTGTCTATATTCATATCAAGAAGCATATCTTCCATGATGGTTACCATCTTCAGTGGACCCGAAACGTAAAACCTGCTGTTATAGACATCTTCAACATTGCGTTTCACTGTATCTTCGTCTATAAACCGGGGTTCTATGATATAGTTTATGTCCAGCCAGCTGTTTTCGCTTTCAAGCTGTTCCAGGACTGTCTTGAATACTATATCCTCATCTTTACTCCCATACAGCATGGTGATATCCGGCGAGGCGTCATTATAGACCAGGTCCAGAAGTATGGACCTGTAAGGGGTGATGCCGATTCCTCCTGCCATAAAG
>CAZDXU010000017.1:0-2878 GCA_964509585.1 uncultured Actinomycetota bacterium
AATTATTATTAAAACATTTAATTTATAATTATTTTATTTATTTATTCATATAACTTTTAACCGGCATGATGCCGGTCTTCCATCAATATTATACCGGCCCTATATTAATAGATAATATCAAACCCAGAACCTTAGAAATAAATAGGCCCTTAGATTAAAATTACATTTTATTAAATTGATTTTACAAAATGCTATACATTTTATATAATAGATTTAAAATTATGTATGATATAAGACAAATACACAAAATTATAGAGCTTAGCGGGCTGGCAGGACAAAAGGGATTGAAATATCAAAAAAAACGCCCTGTCTTCTTTGATATATATAATAATGATACCCCTACCATAATCGGCATATCAGGCCTGCGCGGCATCGGTAAAACTGTTATCCTGTCACAGATACTGGATTCTGAACAGGATAGCCTGTACATATCCCTTGATAGTATTCAGATAACGGATCTGTTCGAACTATCCAAAGAACTCTTAAAACAGTATAAGATAAGAACCCTGCTGCTTGATGAGATACATTATTATCCATACTGGCAGAGAGATCTGAAAAAGATCTATGATTTTCTTGATATGAAGATATATTTTACCAGCTCTGTATCGCTTGAGATCCTGAAAGCGGATTTTGATCTATCAAGAAGAGTGCGGATAATACCTGTTCCAGTGTTCAGCTTCAGGGAATTCTTATGGTTTTATGATTATACGGATGAGTTGATAAATAGTCTTGAGATTACCGGTATCCTGGAGGAAGAAGCGAGAGCTGACCTGAAGTATGAAGCATTTTTTGAAGAATATCTCAACTTTCCCCTGCCTGCCCAAAAACAAGATAGGGCTCCCGAGATCATAAATAATATCATTTGGAAAATAATAGAGAGGGACCTGGTATATTCAGAAGATATTGATTCCAAAGACATCTTTAATCTAAAAAATATTTTAAAATTTCTAGCAAATTCACCGGTAGGGGATATCAGCTTCTCTACGGTGGCCAGCAATCTGCAGATAAGCCATTTTCTTGCAGTAAAATATGTAACTATATTGGAAAAGGCATATATACTAAATGTAATATATCCGAAGGGTACAAATATAAAAAAAGAGCCTAAGATTTTATTTAACCTTCCCTTTAGAAGTTATTTATCTGATCTGCAGCCTAAGATACTCCTTGGAGCAATAAAAGAAGACTTTTTTGCCGGTATAATGAAAAATAATAGAATAAAGGTTTTTTATTTAAAAAATAAAAGAGGTAAAAAGCTTCCTGATTTCATAATAGATGTAGAGAATATGAAGTATGTCATAGAGATAGGCGGAAAGTCAAAGACATCGGCCCAGTTCAAGAAAATACCCGACAAATATAAAAAGATAATAGCCGCATATCCTTATGCAAAAAGAGACCATAGCATACCGCTTTTCGTTTTTGGATTCCTGGACTAAGGGAAGATCACTTTTTATAAAGCGGAGAGATGCGGCGCAGGTCTGATATAATACCTGGAAGCACATCCAGGAAATAATCCGCTTCATCCAGGGTATTTTCAAATCCAAGGGTTATCCTGAGTGAGCCGTGAGCTTCTTCCGGAGAAAGTCCCATGGCTGTCAGGACATGGGAGGGCTTCATGGAAGACGAGGAGCAGGCCGAGCCGCTGGAGACAGCTATGCCGGCTGCATCCAGCCTGAGCACCATAGCTTCCCCTTCGATATATGAAAAAGAGATATTACAGTTTCCTGGAAGCCTTTTTTCCGGATGGCCGTTAAACTTTACCTCATCGATATTTTCCAGTATATGGTCCTTTATCCTGTCCCTGAGTCCCGATAATCTCCTTTTCTTGGCCTCCAGGTCTTTCTGGCCCATGGATGCTGCTTTTGCCAGGCCGGCTATGCCGGGGATGTTCTCGGTGGAAGACCGCATCCCGTGTTCATGGCCGCCGCCCACAAGCTGGGGCATGACTTTTGTCCCCTTCCTTATATAGAGCGCACCCACCCCCTTGGGCCCGTAAAACTTATGGCCGGAAAGCGAAAGGAGATCCGCATTGAGATCGTCCACTCTGGTATTTATACTGCAGAATGACTGTACCGCATCTGTGTGGAATATGATGCCTTTTTCTCTCAGGAAGCTGCCGATCTCGCCAACAGGCTGTATAGTCCCTACGATATTATTGGCATGCATTATGGAGACAAGTATGGTTTTATCGGTGACTGCCTTTTTTATATCATCAGGGTCTACCATGCCTAAACTGTCTACGCCCACTCTGGTGATTCTGAAACCCTTCCTGGACAGCTTCTTGGCCGCCATATATACGGCAGGATGCTCTACTTCTGATATTATTATATGGCTGCCTTTTTTGCTGCAGGATTCGGCAGCCCCTATTAAAGCCAGGTTGTCGCTTTCAGTACCCCCGCTGGTAAATATTATCTCCCCGGGCCTGGCTCCCAGCGCATCAGCCACTGTCTGGCGCGACCGCTCCAGTATGTCTGCTGCCTCCCTTCCCGGTCTGTGGGGCTCGGATGCATTGCCGTAACAGGCAGTAAAGCACCTGTTGATCTCTTCAACTGCTTCGGGAAGGACAGGGGTAGTGGCGCTGTGGTCAAAATATATGTATCTATTCATTAATATCAAATTAGTAGTGTTTAATAAACAGGATAAAAGCTATCACTGTTAGAGCGGACTGTCAATAGCAAACAATGGAGGCTCAGCCTGAAACGGGATCCTTTCTCTAACAAAATATTTCCCTATAAGAGTATCGTTGATAAAAAATAAAATATAGAATAAATTATGACTTTAAAATATAATCGGGGCAAATGCCCCTAGGTCTTTGATAAAATATACTATAAAAGTTATTTTTTTAACATTTGCTCTTTGACAATTTTAATATATTCATTAA
>CAZDXU010000018.1:0-2605 GCA_964509585.1 uncultured Actinomycetota bacterium
GGGTGTGAAGACTATGACCCCGCCTACTCCGCCTATTATCCCGTCAACTATCAGGGATCTCAGCAGGTCATGGGCGATGACTCCGTTAAGGAAGACAGAAAGCTTCCCGAAACCAAGCTCTATCCACTGCATGGGATACCTTCCCAGAGTGAAGACAAACTGGAACATAAGGTAGATTATAAGGGCGAATATGGGTATTCCCAGGAAACGGTTTGTGAGTATGGTATCCACTTTCTCGGTAATGTCGATACTGGCATCATCTGCCTCCTCATGCGCTTCCTTCAGGGCTCCCTTTATAAATCCATACCTGGCATCGGCAATAAGAACTTCCGGCGAGACCCTCATTATATTCTTTATATGGTTTGTTGAGTCTGATACTATTTCAATTATTTCGTCCTTCCTCTGCTGCCTGTTTTCAGTCAACCTGGCAGTCACTTCGCTGTCCTGTTCCAGAAGCTTAACCGCCGTCCACCTTCTTATCATCCCGCCGGCAGGAACTGATGTATCCTCCAGCGCAGTCATTATCCTTATAAGCTCATTCTCGATCTCATCCCCGTAAGGTATTTCTATCCTTTTATTCTCACTTCTCTCCGAGACCTCTATAGCAGCGTCAAGGAGCCTGTCAGTCCCCTTTCCCCTGGGGCCTATAGTCTCGATTATGGGAGCTCCCAGCAGTTCCGAGAGCAGTTCTTTATCTACTTTCATCCCCTTTTTACTGGCTATATCTGCCATATTGAAGTCCAGGACCATGGGAAATCCCAATTCCAGGAGCTGGACCGTAAGATACAGGTTTCTCTCCAGGTTGGAACTGTCAATAATATTTATTATCACATCCGGTTTTTCCTGAAGGATATAGTTTCGTGCCACTATCTCTTCTTCCGAGAAAGCGGTAAGGCTGTATATGCCGGGAAGGTCTATTATCTCTATATCATATCCCTTATATGAGATGTCGCCGCTTCTTTTCTCGACAGTTACTCCGGGGTAATTTCCCACATGCTGGCGCATGCCGGTAAGGTTATTGAAAATGGTGGTCTTTCCTGAATTAGGGTTTCCTGCCAGGGATGCTTTTATGGATCTCTTCTCCATCAGGCCTCCCTGATAATGACTCTTCCCATCATACCTCTTCCAACGGCAAACCTGGAACCTTTTACGGATATGCATACCGGTCCCCCCCTGGAATATGCATATACAGTGAATATCTCTCCGGGCATAAGACCCATGGAACAAAGCCTGCTGTTCAGCCTGCATCCCCCTTCTACTCTCAGGATCCTGTACTTCTTGCCGGGTACGGCATCATAAAGTGTCATATATCCCGGACTGCCTGCCCTTATATTTTTTAGTCTTTTCTTTAATCTGAACATAATCTATTAAATTTAAATTAGTCTTAGCTAACTTTAATAGACTTATATAATATTGTCAAGTATTTTTAAACTTTTTCCCTGAAAAATTATGCCGGGATCAGAGCTTCGCTGTCATCTGGAGACCTTGGTGCACTCAGAAGGTCTTTCCCCGTGCTGCAGGTAATATTTGAAGTGTTTCATCCAGTCCGGGTATCCGCCGGGGCAGGTATCGATGAATTTGATGAATTTGATCATATTATCCATAGTCTCTACACTTATATAATGTTCGATCTTGCAGGCATCCTTCTTGGATATCTCATCGCTTACATTAAGGATATCCCGGAAAAACTTATATATCTTCTCATGTTTGGTATATATTTTTTGGGCGCGCTCAACCCCTTTCCCCGTCAGTTCCAGGTAGCCGTATTTCTCGTGCAGGACAAAACCTGCTTCTTTGAGCTTGTTTACCGCATCAACAACCGAAGGGGTCTTTACTTCCAGGAAATGCGCTACTTCCTTTACCCTGACTACTTTGCTTTCAAGCCCTATAATATGAATTGCTTCCAGATAGTCTTCAAGACTCTGTGTAAGTTTCTTAACCATATTGTTAGCTAAAATTGTTAGATATGTCTAACTATACCAGCCGCGATGGCCTGTGTCAACCTTTGGATCATGATAGCTATAGATATGCATTTTTCAGATAATAGGTCCGGGCACCAGAGATCCGGTTCAATATAGTAAAATGACCCTTAATGGGTCATTTTTACGGAATCCATTTGAAATGGATATCCGCCTTTAATTCTACTTAGATTCTATACCTGTTATCAAAAACTGTCAATCTTGTACCATATGATACAAGACTGACAGTATAATTTATTGTTCCTTTCCCGTCTTATTGCCTGTATTATTCAAAGTAACTCCAGCCAGCTCTTTCCAGTTTTTCATGTTCCGGCCTGTATTCCACCGGCTTTCTGCCAAAGCACACGCCTGTCTTCTCATGAAAAGCTACCATCTCCTGGCTTACATGCCTTTGCTTGATAGCCGTTGAAGTAGGTATATACTGAACTTTTCCCCTTTCGACACCGGTAACCGTGACCCCGGAAACACCATTGTTTAAAAGGATAACTGCGCCTGCCCCGGTCTCATTTCCAAAATTCGCATCCAGCGCGCTGGTGCTGCCGGAACGGACAAGATATGTCAGCACCATTTCCCTTACTACCGGTACTTCATTCATGTCCCTGATAAACAGCCCCTGCTCCTGCATA
>CAZDXU010000019.1:0-4762 GCA_964509585.1 uncultured Actinomycetota bacterium
TCTTTTCAGAGATTCTATGGTTCATCACCACAGCGTCTAGTAATATAATATCAATAAATCTCATGATTGTAAATTTTATCTTCAACATTTCTAATTTAGATATACTGTATTACTATTACCTTCTAGATCATCTCTATAACAGCTTTGCAGAAGGCCGGCAGGTCTGCCGGTGTCCTTGAGGTGACAAGATTGCCGTCGACCACTACTTCTTTATCAAGATAATTACCCCCGGCATTCTTAAGATCGGTGGCAATAGCGATAAAGCCGGTGACATCTTTGCCCCTGCAGATGTCAGCCTCCGCCAGCATCCATCCCCCGTGGCATATGGCAGCTATTATTTTGCAGGCATCAAAAGCTTTCTTAACAAGATCTACCATAGCCCTGTCCTGCCTCATCCTGTCCGGGGCAAATCCTCCCGGTATGATTATGGCTGCCACCTCACCCAGGTCCACCTGGCCGGGAGAAAGGTCTGATTCCATGGGAAGCCCGAATTTACCCGTATATGTTTTTTGCGCTTCAGGTCCCACCAGCTTTACATCATATCCAGCTTCCATAAACCTGTAGTACGGATATACCAGTTCTTCATCCCTGAAATTATCCTCTATGAATACAAATATTTTGTTGCCCATTTTTTCCTTCCTTTCTTGCCTTTTCTTATATCTTACAGGAATTTAGTTTATTATTTAATATCAGCTTAAATTTATGCTAATATATAATAGCACAAATATATAATTTAATCCATTGGAGGATATGAAGCTTCTAGACCTGAGGGAAACATTTTCCAGGATCATATTCTGGTTCCATAATATAAGGTATGTCACAAAAAAGCATCATATGATGGCAGTGTTAATGCTGGTACTTATCATGCTTATAATCTTCACCTCTGTATTTATCAGCCAGAAGAACAGGCTGGAAAGGAAAGAAAATATCCTAAAAAGCTTCTATGAAGTAAGCGATGAAAAGGATGAAGAAGATCACCAGTCAGCCCTAAATGATGAACCTGTCCTTATAATTGTCCATGTCTGCGGCGAAGTCAAAAATCCCGGCGTATATGAGATACAAAAAGGCAGCCGGGTGATAGACCTTATTGAAAAAGCGGGCGGAGCTGCCGGGGATGCCTGCACTGATTCGCTTAACCTGGCCCGGGAGGTGATTGACGGCCAGAGGATATATGTCCCGTCAGAAGAAGAGGCAGAATCAGGAGTCCTCGAGGGGCCGGCAGCAGGGGATAACGGATACAGTCTTATCATAAATATAAATACAGCTTCGCAGGGCCAGCTGGAAAACCTTCCAGGCATTGGCCCGGTGACTGCGGAAAAAATAATCCAGTACCGCAGTACAAACGGCTCCTTTACCCGGAAAGAAGATCTTTTGGATGTAAGCGGTATCGGACCCAAAAAATTCGAGGATATAAAGGACCTTATAGATATATGAGGTATAAGAAGCAAGGCAGGAAGACAGCAGGATAGATGGCTTTTATAGTATGAAAAAGACTTTAATGGCTGCAGCAGGCAGGAATTACTATATTGCCTGGACATTATTATATAGTGCCGGTGTTTATGCGGGGATAAAAATACCATACTGGATCGGCATTCCAGCATATGCGGGCTATATGATAATAGTCCTTATGTTTTTGCTCCTGGCAGGCGCATCGATCTTCTATATCCGGAACCAGGAAAGAAAATGGGGTAAAGCCCCCTGTTCCAGGCTGGCGCTGCTGGTGATCATCCCTTCGGTCATATTATTTTTCTGCGGATACCTTACCGCATCTCCCCTGAAAGGCCTGCCGGAAAATTGTGAAAGCGGCCCGGCAGTATTCCCGGAAGAAGTGAGATTGCAGGGAAGGGTCCTGGACCATCCGGAAACAGTTTACGGAACAGTGTATATGGAGGTAGCGATCACCGGATCAAGCAGCCAGGTACTGCAAAAAGGAGATGTCATAAGTATCATGGTCAAAAACCGAAACCAGGAGGTCATAAACAGGGATGATCTGGTGGAGGCTGAGGGAGAACTCAGGCTGTCAGGCGGCACCCCGGAACTGAGGGCAGGAGGTATAGAGGCGGTACCTCTGGAGCAAAATGAATTAAGCAGCATGATATTCGGGCTCAGGCAGAGGTCCTGCAGATGCATAAGCGGGGCATTCTCACATTATCTTGACAGCAGACATGCAGCCCTGGCCCGGACCCTCATACTGGGGGACAGGAGGGGACTTAAGGAAGGGACCTATGATATATTCAGGCAGAGCGGGACTGCCCATCTCCTGGCCATCTCCGGCCTTCATATATCTTTTCTGGCCGCCATGATATATATGATACTTAAAAAAGTACTCACCGGATACATCCTTATCACGATACTTGCCCTGGTGCTTCTGGCCTATAACTTCCTGCTGGGGCCGGGCGCCAGCATCATAAGGGCTACCATCTGGGCGCTGGGAACAGCTGCGGCTGCCGCATGGAACCGCAAATTCAGCCGGGAATATGTCCTGTGCATCTCCTTTATGCTTATTTCCATATCAAATCCTTCCTTTCTAAAGGCTGCCGGGTTCTGGCTGTCATTTGCGGCCATGGCGGGAATAGTCTTTGTGTATCCTTCAGCAAAGAGCATGCTGATAGCGCTTAAGCTTCCCAAAAGAGTCCTGGATAATCATATAACGGTTTCCATACTTATGACTTTTTCTATCCAGCTGGCATGCGGCCCCCTCCTTCTTTATTACTTCGGCAGTCTTCCCCTTATATCGCCATTGTCAAATTTGGTGATCCTTTCCTTTTTCTATATACTCATACTGCTTTTATTCTTCGCCTCGGCATTATGCATACTATGGCCTCCTGCCGGCGGGGCAGTGCTGCGGCTGGTACCCACTGCAGCAAAGCCGGTACTGGGTATAGCGGGTTTTTTCTCCCGTGACTTTTTTCCTTCCCTGGAGATGGAAAGCCCGGGAGAGCGGGGGCTTTTCCTGTATTATCTTGCCATCCTTATAATCTTTTCCGTTATAAAAATAATAGCAGCCAAAAGGTTTGATTTTTAGGTTTAAGTAGTAGAGAATAAAAAAGCATATTAAACACACAGGGATATGATGAAAGACAGCAAGGCAGCATTAAAAAAAGCATATTTTTATATCAGCAGGAATGAGCATGTCCTGAAGGAAAAGTTGGAGGAGATAAAGGAGTATATAAGCAGGGGAGCCGGATCAGGGATCGAGCTTAAGGTATTTGATACTTCCGACCGTCAGTCCCTGGAGGATGTTGAAGGTTTTGTATCCTCACCATCACTTTTTTCCGAGCAAAAGGCGGTCATCCTGGAGCATATAGAAAAAGCTCCGGCAGGCTTCCAGAAGATGGCCGCAGAAAGGATATCCCGGGACGGCGGAGCCGGCACCATCTTCATATTTACAGCCCCCAGCGAAAAGATCAACAAAGCGCTTATGGATGCTGTTAGGAAGCAGGGTGTTATAAGGAGCATAAAGCCTCCGTCATCGGCGGACATGCTTAAATGGCTTGACAAAAGGTCAAAGGAGGACGGGATAGGATTTACAGAAGATGCCAGGCATCTCCTGGTGGAAAATGTAAACCTGGATATAAATCTGTTAAAAAATGAATACGGTAAACTGTTTGACTATATAAGTTCGGAGGAAGAGAAGATCATAGATGCCGACACAGTAAAAGCACTGGTAACCAGGGTCTATTCCATGAAGATATTCGACCTGGTAGATTTTTTAGGGGAAAGGGACAAAAACAAGAGCCTGGAGGCCCTTGAAGATATATTGAATGAAGATAAAAAACTTCTGGGACTTATAACCCTGGTGCACAGGATGTTTAAGAGCATGCTTTATATAAAGACTGAAAGCGGGGGAAAGGGTTCTGCAACCAGCTACCTTGCCGCCAATATCAACATGCCCCCATATTTTATCGGTAAGACGGTTAATAAATATATCAGGTTTTCCGAGAATTATACCAGGGAAGAGATAATAAGCATTATAGGGATGTTAAATGATTATGACATGGAGCTCAGGAAGAGCGTCATCGACAGCAGCAAGCTTATAAAGACATTGATAGCCCGGATAACCGGCATGAGTATACGGGAGTAGCATGGCAGCCACCCTGCATACCCAGCCATGCGGACAGCAAAGGAGGGATCTATGCAGTAAAAATTATACCCATTATTCCAATCCAAATTCTTCACAAGCATCATTAACATATTTTAAATAAACAAAAGACGGGCTTCCACTCATAAACACAGCAACCTGACATGCTTCTAGGATCTCTTTTTTAGTCACGCTGATTTCTGCTGCATTTGAAATGTGAAAGGCAATACAGGGCAGGCATTTGGATGTAACAGCTATTGCGATCGATATCAGCACCTTTGTCTTTTCTGAAAGTATTCCTGTTTTTGCGCTATCAATAAAATATTCCATAAAACTTTTCATATATTCAGGAGCTGATTTTGACATTAACTCGTATGCGGAATTAAGTTCATGATACATCCCTTTCATGCTGATCTTGGATTCTTCTTTACTTCTATTTTTCATCTTTCCCTCTTCTTTACTCATAATCAAGCCCGTCCCTTCAGTCTTATGTAGCTATTATATTCACTAACCATTATATATTCATTAATAAGAACGTCAAAATCAAATTGTAATGAAACTTGCCAACAATATAATAATCACAATAATTTGATATATAAATGTGATATCAGTTTAAGATTTAAAAGAAGGTCAAGCGTCCTGTAGAGCGTAGCAATACCGATTTCAGGATATTCGCTTTTA
>CAZDXU010000020.1:0-28320 GCA_964509585.1 uncultured Actinomycetota bacterium
GGCTTTTATGAAAGACCTGGGGATCAATGAATCTGCCCTGGATAAATTAGTAAGGTCTTCCTATAGGATCCTGGGACTTATAAGCTTTCTAACCGTGGGGCCTGACGAGGTAAGGGCATGGACAATAAAAAATGGCGATAAAGCCCCTGATGCAGCTTCGATCATCCATTCAGATATCGAAAGAGGATTCATAAGAGCTGAAACCATATCATTTGATACATTCATCGGCCTGGGCTCTTTTCTAAAAGCAAAAGAGAAAGGCCTGCTGAGATCCGAAGGCAAGCAATATATGGTAAATGACGGTGATATAATGGATTTCCGGTTTAATGTCTAAATCTATTACGAGTTGTAAAAAGCATCAAGTATCAGCTTCCGTTTAGCTTAGAGGTTATGCCTTCATCTTCCACCTGGTAAGTATATTCTCCCTGTCAAAGATGTTTACGGCTATTTTTAACAGGATGGGACAGAATATAAGGAATACCAGGCATGCCAGCAGGAGGTATAGGATATTTATCAGGAATAGGCCGGCTATCTGCAGGCCTATTATCAGGTAGATCGGCAGTATTATAACCGAACCTATGCCCTGGGCAGAACGTATATCAGTGGATCTCGAAGATATGATCACGCTGATCATGGTAAGTATGAATGACAGTATGGGGCTCAGGATAAATGCTACCACCAGCCAGTCAGCCGTGGGCAGGGGAATGTAGCCCATCCTGTTATATATCACTATATCGAATACCAGGGTAAGTATAAGGAAGTTTGCCGTTGATATCACAAATGCCGGGATCATGGCAGTAAGCGCCTTGCCCAGAAGCAGCTCCCTGGTCTTTACCGGGGTCGCCAGAAGCGGTTCCAGGGTACTGTTCTCCTTTTCCATCAGTATGGAAGCCGGAGCTATCAGGCTGGGCACCATGGCCGGTATCATGAGCAGAAATACCAGAAACTGCTTTATGATAAAGTCTATAAAAACCATTTCAGGATTATCCACATCACCGAATACTTTATCCATGAACTTTAAGGTGTCCTCGTCCTCAAAGATGGAGCCGCTTACTATGGAGAATATAAGGGGCATGGCAATGGAGAACATCACGGTTATTATGAAGATGGGCAGCCAGATATTCTTATTCCTTATGATCTCCCTTATTTCTTTTTTAAATATCAGTATTGCATTCTTCATCCGGTCTCTTCGTCCTTTATGAGTTCAAGGTATATATCTTCCAGCGAGGCCTTTACCTGGTTTATATAAAGGATCTCGGCATTATTACTTACCAGCTGCCTTATTATCTCCGGATTGGTCTCAACCGGTTTTTCTACAAATACGGATGCGGTATTATCCTTTATGTCCACACTATTGATTCCTGGAATAGTCTGGAGAAGTTCCCTGTATCTGTCAGCATCCTGCTTGAATACTATTTCCACCCTTTTATTCTTATCATGGGCCTGCAGTTCGCTTAAAGAGGCTATCTTTATGATCTTCTGCTTTATAAAACACACCCTGTCGGAAAGAGAGGCTGCCTCGGTAAGGTTGTGGGTACACAGGAATACGGTCATCTTTTCCTGTTTCAGGTCTTCTATAAAGCTCCTTACCATATGGGCGCTGGCCGGATCCAGGCCGGCTGTGGGCTCATCCAGAAAAAGTATTTTTGGTCCATGTATCAGGGCCCGGGAAAGCGCAAGTTTCTGCTTCATGCCTTTGGAGAAGGTCCCGGCAAGGTCATCTTTCCTTTCCCAGAGTCCGAACATCCTGAGGTATTTTTCTATGTTTTTCTTTCTGTTTTCATCAGGCATATCATAGAAACTGGAAAAATAATCAAGGTTGGCATAGGCAGAGATCTTATCATAGAGGCCGGGGGATTCGGTAAGAAGCCCTATTATGGACCTTATATATGCCCCATCTTTTACGGTGTCCCTTCCGTCTATGGAAATTTTCCCGGATGTTGGCCCTATAAGGGTGGAAAGCATCCTTATGGTAGTCGTCTTTCCGGCGCCATTGGGACCCAGGAAACCGAATATCTCGCTTTCGCCGATATTAAAGGAGACATCCTTCACTGCAGTGACCGTCTCAAATCTTTTTGTCAGGTTTTCTACTGATATCATCTTTTGATCAATTAGAACCTTGGTTTAAGACATTTTATCATTAATACCGGCTCCTGCAATAGGAAAAATATGGTTTGGCTGCAATTTATCTGTCTGGATATGGGTGAAATCAGGCTGATTTCTTTTGTGATTTTTACCTTATTTAAATATAATCTTTATCTATGGGAGAAAAGGTTGATATGAAGACACCGGTAAAGAAAAAGAAAATAGATATATTGATGATAGACAACTATGACTCTTTTACCTTCAACCTGGTCCAGTACCTGGGCATACTGGGGGAGACCGTAAAGGTCAGGAGAAATGACCGGATAACGCTGGATGAGATAGAAGATATGGGTCCGGGAAAAATAGTCATATCTCCGGGGCCGGGCAGGCCCGCTGATGCCGGCATATCAAAAGACCTCATAGAGAGATTCTACAAAGTTATTCCTATCCTGGGAGTATGCCTGGGGCATCAGTCTATAGGCGAAGTCTTCGGGGCCCGGATTGTAAATTCGGGGACCGTTGTCCATGGAAAGACATCTGGGATACGGCATGACGGCAAGACCATATTTGCCGGTATTGAAAATCCGTTTACAGCCGCCAGGTACCATTCCCTTATAATCAAAAGAGATACATTGCCTGATTTCCTGGAAATAACAGCAGAGACCGGTGACGGTATTGTGATGGGGGTAAGGCACCGGGACTTTCCCCTGGAAGGTATCCAGTTCCATCCGGAGTCATTTTTGACTCCCTGCGGCATGAAGATACTGGAAAACTTTATTGACCTATGAAAACCACCTGCATAATAACTGAAGCCGGGATAGGACTTTCGCCCCAGGATGTGGCCTATCACCTGAAGGAAAGGCCTTATCTATGTTTCCTGGACAGCAGCCTATGCCCGGATAAGTATTCCAGGTTTTCCTATATCGGATGGGATCCCTCACTGGTGATAAAAAGCAGCGGCCTGGAAAATGAGTTCATAAATAATGCCAGGGGCATAAGGAATCTTTCCTACCGCGATCCCCTGGGGTTTTTCCGCCAATATGTAAATGATTTTGTGCAGTATGGGACTAAGGATATAAGGATACTTAAGGATGAAGGGGAAGGCATAAGGGAGATAAGTATCGGGGAAAAATATGCCGATCCCGTCACACCTGACCTTATGGGCGGTTTTATGGGATATTTTTCCTATGACCTTAAGGATTACCTGGAAAAGCTTCCCCATACCACGGAAGATGACCTGGATGTCCCCCTTATTTATTACGGATTCTACACCAGGCTGCTGGCATACAGCCACAAAAAAGGCAAATGGTATTTTATCCGCAGCTATATTGATATAGAAGACGGCGGCAGGCTGTCTGAGATCCTGGGAAAGGAGGACCTTATCCAGCCGGGAGATGATGACAGCAGGATAAGGGAAAGGGCGGTACTGGAGCTGGAGCATATTGCGGGAAGCCTGCCGGAAAAACCTCCGGACATAATGAACGGCATAATAGATAAATACCTTAAAGAACCTATATCCAGGGTGGAACTTAATCCCAATATCAAAAAAAGGCAATATCTTGCCAGAGTCAGAAAGACCAGGAAATATATACATGACGGGGATATATACCAGGTAAATTTTTCCCAGAGGTTTAAGTCCCGGGTCCCGGTAGACCCCATGGACCTGTACTATATATTAAGGAAGAAAAATGCGGCGCCTTTTTCTGCATATCTGAAGTTTCCCGGCTTTTCCATCGGCAGCTCGTCCCCGGAAAGGTTTCTATATCTTAAGGATGATCTCATAGAGACCCGCCCTATAAAGGGCACCAGGCCCCGGGGCAAGGATGAGGCAGAGGACGAGAAGAATGCCCGGGAACTCAGGGAAAGCATAAAGGACAGGGCAGAGCTTAATATGATAGTAGACCTTGAGAGAAATGACCTGGGAAAATTCTGCTATTACGGCACGGTAAAGGTGTCAGGGCATGCTGTCATTGAAAAATATGCCCGGGTATTCCATTCCGTTTCCACTGTAAGGGGAGAGGTAAAAGAAGGAGCCGATATTGCTGATATAATAAAGGCATCATTTCCGGGAGGGTCCATAACCGGGGCGCCCAAGATAAGGGCCATGGAGATAATAGATGAGCTGGAGACTGTCAGCAGGGGCATATATACAGGCTCCATAGGCTATATTTCCATGGATGCCGTGATGGACTTAAATATTGTCATAAGAACCTTTATAATAAAAGAAGGCTGTTTCTATTATAATGTGGGAGGGGGCATTGTGGCAGACTCGGACCCCCATATGGAATACCAGGAGACTCTTGATAAGGGAATAGCCCTGGAGGATACATTGAATTTTTTCAAAAGGGACAATCTGGCAAGGATCTCCCGTAAGGACACCCAGGCCCGGTTTCCCGGCTAATGATCCTGGAGGCACCATGACAGAATATGCATATATAAACGGCAGGTTCCATACTACAAAAAAGGCCAGAATATCCATAGAAGACCGGGGTTTCCTTTATGGCGACGGGGTATTTGAGACCATGAGGAGCTATGGGGGAAAGGTGTTTATGCTTTCCCGGCACCTGGGAAGGCTTTTTTGCAGCCTGAAGGCGCTAAGATTCAATCCAGGCTTCGACCGGGGGGAGGTCTCTGATGCATTATACAGGACCCTGGCAAAGAGCGGCCTGGCAAAAAAGGATGCCTATATAAAGATAATGGTAACCCGGGGAAGGCATACGGGAGCGCTGCATTTTAAGACCGGGAGCAAATGCAGCCTGGTGATAATCACCAAAGAACTAAAACCCTATCCCGGCGGCTATTATGCAGCCGGTGTAGATATTATCTCTTCATCCATAAAAAGGCAGGACCTGGGAGAACAGGTCTACCGGCATAAGCTGATGAGCTATTTTGAGAACCTTTATGAGAAGGACCGTGCTGACCGCCTGGGGGCTTTCGAGCCGGTTTTTTTGACCAGGGATAAACTGGTCCTGGAAGGGGCCGCTACTAATATATTTATGGTTAAAAGATCCACAGTATATACGCCTCCGCTCAGCCAGAACATACTGGGAGGTATTACCAGGGAGGCGGTGCTGGATATCTGCCGGGAAAACAATATAAAGGCCAGGGAAAAGAAGATCCATTACCGGGACCTCATCCATGCCCATGAAGTATTCCTTACTAATTCTGTGGCGGGGATAATCCCGGTAAAAAAAGTAGATACGCATGAAACAGGCATGGAGATACCGGGCAGTATTACTACCCGGCTGTCAGGCTTCTATAGACTGGCTGTGGAAGCAAGCTGATCCTGAATGATGCATTTACTCATAGCAGGTATGTTTTCCAAAACAATTTTACTAATGAAAAGGCCGGTGCTAATATATGCATGTACCTGCTGCAATACATATAAGGAGGAGGAATTAAAATGAAAAAGTTTACCAGCCTGATGGATATAATCGAAGCCCGGAGAAGCATAAGATCCTATAAATCCCGGGAGATCGAGGATGATAAGCTCAACTATATACTGGATGCTTTCAGGCTTGCACCTTCCGCCAAAAACCTTCAGCCCTGGAAACTGGTGGTGGTAAAGGACAAAAAGACCATAAAAGATCTTGCCATAGCCTGCAATAACCAGACTTTCCTGGAGGAGGCACCGGTGCTTATTGCAGCCTGTGCCAATGAACAGGAAGCATATGGAATGATGGGCGGATATATGAACAGTTATCCCGTGGATATCGGCCTGGCCCTGGAACACCTGGTACTGGCAGCAGTGGAACAGGGTCTGGGGACCTGCTGGATAGGGGCCTTTAAAGAGCAGCTGGTAAAGGATATCCTTGGTATTCCAAAAGAGGTAAAAGTAGTAGCCCTGACACCTGTGGGCTATCCTGAAAGGGAGGCTTCCAGAAGGGGCAGGAAGCCCATGGATGAGATAGTATGCTATGAAAGGTATATATAATTCGGCTTTAGCAATATTTTAAGGTGCCGGGTCCTCATGGAGATAATAGTCACTCATGTAAGCGCTGATTTTGATGCATTTGCCGGCATGGCAGCTGCCAGCAAGATCTATCCCCGGGCAAAGCTGGTACTGCCCACGGCTGTTAACTCAAATGTCAGGAAATTCATATCACTATATGAGGATGAGCTGCCGCCCGTGCAGGAACCTTCGGAGATAGACTTTGATTCTGTCAAAAAAGTCATAATGGTAGATACCAGGATACCGTCCAGGACAGGTCCGGCAGAGGCAGCCATCAGGGATCCGTCAACTGAAGTGGTGGTATATGACCATCATTTGAAGACGGAAAAAGATATCCGGGCAGACCGGGACTATTCCCGCGAGACAGGTGCAGCTGCTACCATCCTCATAGAGAAGATCAGGGAAGAAAAGATAGGGATATCGCCGCTTGAAGCCACCTTTTTCCTGGCCGGGATATATGAGGACACCGGGTCATTTGGGTTTCCCGGGACCACATCTGCAGATCTGGAGGCAGCCGCATACCTTATGAAGAAAGATGCAAACCTGTTTGTGGTGCTTAAATTCCTTAACCTCTCACTTACTTCCGTGCAGCACCAGCTTCTGGAAAAGCTGATAATGAACTCGCGCAAGTTCAGGGTAAATGAGACCGAGGTCATGATCTCAAGCGCGGTTATGCCGGAGTATGTGGAGGGATTATCGGTGCTCACCCGGAAGCTTTCGCAGATAGAGGAAGTAAGTATCATATTCTGCTGGGTTAAGATGAAGGAAAAGACCTATGCAGTTGCCAGGAGCGATAATGCGGAGGCAGATGTATCAAAAATACTGGCAGCAGTGGGAGGGGGAGGACATCCCCAGGCAGCCTCTGCGGTCATAGACGACCTTGATTTTGGCGGGATAGAGGAAAGGATCAGGAAATCGCTTAAAAAAAATATAAGAAAGCCTCTCCTGGCCTCCGACATAATGTCTTATCCCGTAAGGACCATTCCCCAGGATGCCAGCATAAGCCAGGTTGACGGTATACTCAGGACCTTCGGCCATACGGGTATTCCCATAGTGGACCAGGAAGGGGCACTGGCCGGGATCATAACCAGGAAAGATGTGGACAGGGCCATAAAGCACGGGCTTTCACATGCTCCGGTAAAGGGATTCAGGTCCCACAGCACCATCAAGGCGGGACCTGGTTCAAGTATTGACCATATCCAGGATCTTATGATAAATAATGGGATAGGCAGGGTCCCCATAGTCAGGAAGAAGAAAATAATAGGAATAATCACCAGGAAAGACATCCTGAGATATCTTCACGGCAGGTCCTATGGGCCGTCCATGGAATTCTTTCCCGCCCGGATCAGGGATCTCTTCAGGATAATATCAGCCGTATCCCGCAGCATGAAGGTAAACACCTACCTGGTGGGGGGGATGGTAAGGGATGCCCTGCTCAGGATACCCAATTATGATATAGATATAGTAGTAGACGGAGACGGCATTGAACTGGGAAGAAGACTTGCCTGCCGCCTGGATGCCAGGCTCCAGACCCATAAAAAATTCATGACTGCAGTGCTGGTCTTAAAGAACGGACAGCATATAGATATAGCTACTTCCAGGGTTGAATATTATCATGAACCGGCACAGCTTCCCAGCGTAGAGTCGGGGAGCATCAAGCAGGACCTGGCGCGCCGCGACTTTACCATTAACACCCTGGCGCTTTCACTCAACCGCAAAAATTTCGGGGAGATCCTTGATTTCTTCGGGGGAAGCCAGGACCTTAAGAACAGGAGGATAAAGGTACTGCACAAGATGAGCTTTGTCGAGGATCCCACCCGCATATTCAGGGCTGTTCGTTTTGAGAACAGGCTTGGCTTCAGGATGGATAAGCATACGGAAGCCCTGGCCAGAAATGCGGTCGAGATGGATATAGTCTCACGGCTTACCGGGGTAAGGATAAGGGATGAGCTGATCTATATACTGGATGAGGAAAAACCTTTAAAGGCCGTCAGGCGACTTTATGGACTGGGAGCTCTTTCAAAGATAGGCATAGATATCAGCATGGACAGGAAAAATACTTCCGCTATGCAGAAGGCCCTTGACTCTCTTGAGAGATTAAAGGCTTTTGGCGGAGGCGAGATGATGGAGTGGAGACTTCTCCTGGCTATGATGCTGGGGAAAAAGAATGGCCGAAGCATTGAATCCTGGTGCCTCAGGATGAAGATAAGGAAACAAGACATGACAGTCATAAAGAATACGGTATGGGGCCTGTCAGATACCAGAAGGCAGCTGGGAAAACCGGTAAAGGATAAGACCCTTTACAAAAAGGCCGGGAAATACCCTGGCGAACTCCTGGCCATATGTCACAGCCGGGGCGGACAGTATGCAAAGAATATTGAAAAGTATTACACCCGGCTGGCAAAGACCAGCCTGGATATAGGCGGAGAGGACCTGAAAAATATGGGGTACAGGCCGTCACCGGCCTTCAAAAAGACACTGGACAGGGTATTTTTTATGAAAATGGAAGGCAGGGTCCAGGGCAGGGAAGAACAGCTGAAGGCTGCGTCAAGGATGATCAAGAGTTATGACAGGAAATTATCTCAAACCAGGTCCAGTGCCAGGTAGGCTGCTCCCAGGGCGCCTGCTATCTGGGGTTCCTCCGGTATATTTATGCTGACTTCCAGCTTTTCCTCCAGGGCTCTTACCACTCCCAGGTTCTTTGCCACCCCTCCGGTCATGCATACCGGCTCTTCCAGCCCCACACGGCCCACCATGGAATTTATCTTTGATACTATGGAATAGATCAGGCCCCTTATTATCTTATTCTTGTCGACCCCCCTGCCTATGAGGGATACTATCTCTGATTCTGCAAATACAGTGCAGGTCGATGATATATCCACATGGCCGTCAGTGGAAAGGAATATATCTGCGAAATTCTCCAGGTCTATTTCCAGGGCCCGGGCCATGACTTCCAGGAATCTGCCCGTTCCGGCAGCGCATTTATCGTTCATGAGGAAATCTATGGGATTGCCGTCTTCCAGCTTTATGACTTTGCTGTCCTGTCCGCCAATATCGATAACTGTCCTGGTATCGGCAAAAGCCGATACGGCTCCACGGGCATGGCAGCTGATCTCGGTTATGTTCTTATCGGCAAAAGGTACATTTATGCGGCCGTACCCGGTGGCTACTACGGCGCCTATGACCCCCCGGTCTATACCTGAATCCTGACAGGCTTTTTCCAGGGCTTTCTCGGCTGCCGCCTTGCTGTTGGCGCCGGTAGGGGCGATAATATAGGAGCTCAGCCGCGCATCATCTTTTCCACTGCCCTCCAGCAGTACTACTTCCGTGGATACCGAGCCTATATCGATCCCGCATACATACATCATTTTTCCTTCCCGTCTGGCTATCTTAATATCTCTATAAAACCCTGGAGCCTGGTCTTTATCTGGCCCTCTGAGGAATTTGTCCTGTCTACACAATCCCCGTCCAGAACCAGTACCGGGATCTTTTTGGATTTGAAATAATCTTTTATGAGCCTGGTGCTTCCGTTACTCTGGCGGCAGCCCCAGTGGGTAAACAGTATGCCGCCATCTATGCCGTGGCTGTCTATCATCTCTCCCAGGGCTTTTATGCGGTTGGAAGCCTTTCCCGTCAGGGGATGGGACATCATCTTTAGGGCCAGGCTTTCAAACGGTTTTTCCGGATCCAGGCGGGGCCAGTATACATTATTTATCTCTTCGGCAGCCACTATGCAGCCGCCGTCCTCTATTAAATCGAATATCTCGGTCCTGTAATAAGGCTTCAGGTGCATCCATAATAACTTTTTTGGCTTCTTTACCTGCTTATTTTTTTCCTGTTCCCGGAGAAGGTCTTTCAGTTCCCCGTATACGCTGCGGTACAGCCTGACTGCATTTTCCGTTCCCGCCAGGCCGTGGAAGGGAAGTATAAAATTAAGCCCGTTAAAATTTTGGGGATACAGGATAAGTCTTCTCCTTATATCATTTATCTTTAATGCATATTCCCGGAACTGGTTGGAAAGCTCTATGGTCCGGGCAAATCTCTCCCTTTCTATTTCCTGTCCAATATCCCTGCTTATAGATACTGCCAGGCGCTCAAGCTGGCCGGCAAGGTATTTTACCGAATCCCGGTCATTGTCATAGGGCACATCCAGGAGGTGGTATTTTTTTTCAATTCCATAGGTTACAGCATAATGATAAAAAGATTTCTGAGCTGCATCGCAGGCAAGATTGGTGCATACGATAAATGCGGGATCAGGAAAGAGGTCCATCTCTACTGCTCCTGAAGCGCTCCGGTGGAATGTGCAGAGGTCCTGGGAATACCAGCTGGAGGACGCCTTCTTCAGGGTCTGGTCGGCCAGTCCCATTCCTGCCGTAAAACCGGCCATGACTTCAGGCAGGAAAGGTACTGTCCCCAGGGCATGAAAAAGCTCATAGGGAAGAAAAAGGGAACCGAACACCACCGGATTTCTGGCATCATAAGAGTCCCTTATATTCTCAATGGTAAATATATTCAGGTATTTGTCTGAATAGGAAGAAAATGTAGTCCCATAGGCATAGAGTATAGGTTTCCTGGCCAGAATTCCCAGTAATCTTCTCAGGTAATCCCGGTCCAGGTTTCTCCTGATATTAGTCTTTATCTTTTCCCTTACTCCCATATTTTTCCCTGCCTATAGCATCTCCAGGAAGGCCTGGGTGCGGGTCTTTAACTGGCCTTCAGAAAAATTATTATATTCTATTTCCAGGTAAAGTACAGGTATCTTCATCTTAGCCAGCTCTTTCCTTATAAGGGGGAATGAGTAGAGCATGGTGTCACAGAATTTGAGGCTTATGAATACAACTCCCTGTATGCCCCTATCCCGTACCTTTGCCTTTAACTCTTCCAGCTTTGCCCCGGTATCAGCCATACGCATGCAGGCCGGTTTATGCAGGTACCTTTTTGCCAAAAGGTACAGGATCTCCCGGCGGCCGCAGCTTGTGTCTGCTCCCACAGCATTCTCATAATATCGGCTGGATATGCAGAGGTCATCAGCGGCTATCTTCATATCAAGCTCACTGAACATATGCCAGAGCTTTTCCTCGGTGATGAAATTTCCCACTATCATGACCCGGGGGCTGCTGCCGTTCCCTGCTGTCTTCATATTATTCTTAAGATCATCCAGGCCTTTTAGAAAGGCTTCTGTCCCGGCAGTGGCCGCAAGCTCCATAAGCCGGTAATAATCCGGTATATCAATGGTCCCGCCTTCCCGGAAGAATGATGTACTCAATTCCTGCAGCCTGCTCCTCTTATGGTCGCATATCTCTGCCGCATGTAACAGGTCCTCCTCTCCTATGCTGCTGCCTTTAAGCCCTTCAATGAATTTGAGCAGTTTTTGAAGCTGCAGGCTGTAAAAATCCACAGAATCCGGACATGTATTGCGGGGGACATCCAGCATAAACAGGGGAGTATCCTCAAGATAATGTTCTGCAACATCATAAAGCCGCCTCATGCCGTCACAGGAATTGGTAAAGACAGCGGCAGCAAGGCTTTCCCCGGAACCCATAAGTGATTCCCACCCGGACTTGAGATAGGGGCAGAAGTTTATGGGGAAATAACTCTCTGATGTCCTGAGCCTTTTTTCCCCCATCAGCCTGACAGGTTCAAAGCCTCCGGCAAGTATAAGCTCTTCAGGAACATAGGTGCAGAACCAGCCTATATTTTTTTTATTTCCTGCCTCTTTCCCGGCTGGCCGGAAATAATCATCTATCGGAGTCTTCCTATTCATCCTTTATTATCTCTTCATTTCTGGTGAATTCTTCATAAATGCCTAGATGGCCCCAGAAGTCTTCCACATAGAAGCCTTGTACCTGGCCGCTTTCGGCGCCCTCGACAGTTATCCTTACCCTGTCTATCTCCTCGAAAGCGGTAAGCGTATTTACAATGGAATATATAGCCAGTGTCTCTGTGGCTGAGCTGTGGGGTATCTCATCAAAATCGGAAATTATACTGATGCCGAAATCGACTGTTGCCAGGCCCTCGGAAACCCTGACCGAGTTAACGGTGGTATTGGACGGCAGGGCGGGGTAGAGGTCTTCACCCTTTGGTCCCGCTATGAGCTGGCGGACTGTCTCCGCATATATGTTTCCCTGGCCGTCTATGTCTCTCGTCTCAGGGACCAGGTAGAACTCATTATCCTCCACAGAAGCAAAATACAGGGTGACTGACCTGGTGCAGGAAGAAAGAATGGCCATGGAGATGACCATAAAAACCGCTATCCATATTAATATATATGGTCTTTTATTAATGGCGCCCTCCGGCATCCTTTTACATATACCCTTGTGATATTCTACATAATTTATGCTTTAGTTGGTATGATTATTTTCTATTATTTCTATTATTTTGGCCCGGGGATGTTTATTTTATCTCTATTTTAATATATAAATATAGGATGTTTTAATTATTTTAGGTTAGGGTAAATGGGTATAAAACTATTCTTGATAAGACATGGCCAGACCAGTTGGAACGTGGAGGGAAGATATCAGGGTTACCAGGATATAGAACTGAACTCTACCGGCATAAAACAGGCCAGGCTGGCGGCAAAATACCTTTCCCGGGTGGAATTTTCTAATATATACAGCAGTCCTCTTTCCAGGACCATGGAGACTGCCAGGATAATAAACCTGAGGAGGAGGCTTGATGTAAAAGTCAGGCAGGACCTGAAGGAGGTAAATTTCGGGAAATGGGAGGGCATGAGGTTTGAACAGATAAACAGCACCTATAACAATGATTACCAGAAATGGCTGGATGATCCATACCGGAACCGCCCTACCGGAGGGGAGAGTTTTCAGGAGCTTACGGACAGGACTACTGCCGCTATTGACAGTATAGTGGCCGAGAACAGGGACGGGTCCAATGTGGCGGTTTCCACCCATGGAGGAGTCATACTGTCGCTTCTGGTGCACTGGCTCCAGATACCTCTCGACAGGTGGAAGTCCATAATACAGAGGCAGGGGGCCATAAATATTGCCGTCATCGATAAGGGTTTTCCCTATATATCGGCTATCAACTACACTGGCCACCTGAAACCGGTCTATGATGACAGCGAGGATAAGGTTATAAAGATATACAGCAGTTTGAGGAACAAAAATAATCAGGCATAAATAATCAGAAATCATTGATTATTAGTCTCATCTGTTATAATATCCCAATTGATGATATAAGTTTTAAAACTAAAATATTTATTCATCTTTCTGTTCTGCCCGGGGGCAGGACCTAATTTTATTAATTAGTCCAGAGGAGGATATTTACTTGAAAGACTATGAGCTGGCCATTATCTTTGACGCTTCGCTAGAAGAGGATAAGATAGACAAGGAAATAGAGAAACAGACCACACTTCTTGAAAAAGAAAAATGCGAGATCGTAAAGATCGATAAGTGGGGCGTGAAGAAACTAGCATACCAAATCAAAAAACAGGACAATGGTTTTTATACCATTATCTACTTCAAGGGCACCAGTGATGTGATACCAGAACTGGACCGTATCAACAGGATTAATGACAGTGTCCTGAGACATATGGTGGTAAAGAGCGAACAATAATATCAATCTTTTAGCCGGGAAGGTGATAACATGGCTTTTGGAGTCAATAATATAACCATACTGGGCAATATTACCAGGGATCCTGAACTGCGTTTTACCCCCAGCGGGACAGCGGTAGTCAATTTCGGACTGGCCGTAAACAGGAATGTGCAGAACAAGAATAGCGGTGAATGGGAGACTGAGGCGGATTTCTTTAATGTCACTGCCTGGTACAAGCTGGCTGAGAACTGTGCCGAGAGCCTGTCAAAGGGAGACCGGGTGCTGGTCTCAGGAAGGCTGTCCCAGGACAGCTGGGAAGACAAGGAAGGGCAGAAGAGGTCTACGGTAAAGATCGTGGCCAATGTGATAGCCCCAAGCCTGGAGTTTGCCAGCTGCAAACTGGAGAAAAATCCCAAATTGGATAATGGCGGGGTCACCTCGCCCCGGGGCCAGGGTGACGAAGTAGATTTTACTGATGAAGATATACCGTTTTAGTTGTTAAGAAAGATCAAAGGAGTAGACATTTGGCAAGGAAAAGAAATAATATAGAACGAAAGCCTGCACGGGACAGCCTGAGGCAGAGAAAGAGATACTGCTATTTCTGTAAAGAAAATATCGACGCTATCGATTACAAGAATATAGGCATGCTGGAAAGATATATCTCCGATAAAGGCAAGATCAGGCCCAGAAGGTCTTCGGGCAATTGCGTACAGCACCAGAAAAAAGTAGCACTGGCCATAAAAAGGGCCAGGATCCTGGCTTTGATACCTTTTTATAAAAGATAATTTTTGATCATTAAAATATGCCCTTTGATAACTTAAGCGGGATAAAGACAAAAAAGTTTAATCTGGGACTGTTCATCCTGCTGACATTTTTGGCCATGGCAGCCTCCCTTATGATACCGGGCCTGGGACTTCTGGGAGCGGCACTGCTGCCGGTTCCCTCATCTCTTCTGTTTATAAGGGGAAGGATAAGAGACGGTATAATATGCGCGGGGGCAGCTTGCCTGGTGCTTTTCCTTTTCGGCTATATACTGCCGCCGGTTATAATGGCCCTGATCATAGCAGCAGCTTTCAGTCACAGATATGCGGTTGAGAAGAAATGGCCGGCCTGGAACACCATAGGAGCCTTATTTGCGGCTTTTGCGGGAGCAGTAGTCCTTTATCTTGTGCTTTATGTATTGTTTTACGGCCCCGGCGCCCTTACCGGTATTTCCGGCGCCTATAATTCATACATAGACAGTATGGGGGAAGATCCCCTGTTTTCCAGTTATGCGGGACTTATGATGATAGACAGGGCAGACCTGGATGCCGTGATCTCACAGATCCAGTCAGTCATGAGGTTCCTTCCCAGGATACTGCCGGGAATACTTGCTGTCTCCTTTGCTGTTATCAGCCTGGCAAACTACCTGTTTTCTTCAAATATATACAGGCGGAACCAGATAGACATAAAGCCGTTCAGGGCTTTTATTGCCTGGGACCTTCACTGGTATTATGTCTGGGGGATCATAATAGGACTGATACTGGTCCTGATACCGGAAATGGCAGAGACTGTCGACGGAAGCACGGCGCTTATAGACCAGGCGGCGGATGTGATAGGTTTTAACCTGGTAATAGTATTTGGTTCCCTGTATGCAGTCCTGGGTATTTCAGTGCTGTGGGGGATATTTGCCAGGTTCAAGCTTGGCCTTTTGGCAAGAGTCATAGTAATAGCCATATTATGGTTCTTTTTTGCCGCAGCCCTGTTTGTGTTCCCGCTTTTGGGACTGATAGATATCTGGGCTAATTTTAGAAGACTTAAAAGAGATCAGTAACATAAAAAACTGGATATGATATAGATACAGGAGGAAGAATTGAAAGTAATAATTAAAAAATATCAGGAAAACCTGGGCGATGTAGGGGATGTGGTAGAGGTAAAGTCAGGCTATGCCAATAATTTCCTTATTCCCCAGGGCATTGCCCTTTTAGCAACTGCTGGAAATATAAACCAGATGAAACTGGTAAAAAAGGCAGTCCTTAAAGTGGAAGCCAAAAATATTGAGGAAGCCAATAAGATTGCCGGGGGGCTGCAAGGCCTTAAGCTTAAATTTATTGTCAGGACAGGAGAGGAAGGCAAATTATACGGTTCCATAACCAATAAAGACCTCTCTGAGAAAGTATTGGAAGAAAAAGGCCTGGAGATAGACAGGAAGAAGATCGATCTTGCCGAACATATAAAAGAGCTGGGAGAATATGATGTGGATGTCAAGCTGTATAAAGAGATAAAAGCGTCCATAAAAGTTATGGTAGAGCCTGATGAGGAATCCAAAGCCTTGATCGCTGCCCACCAGAAGGAAAAGGAAGCAGTCCGGGAGGTCGAAAGCCAAAAGATAGATGCCGGTATAGAGGCTGAAGCAGGGAAAGAGGGGCAGAAAGCAAAACCGGAAGCTGAAGATAAGGCTGGCGGGCAAGATAAAAAAAGCGCCGGTGAAACTGAAGACAAAGGTGATGATAAGTAAGCAGGAACTTTTAAGTCCATGCAGGATAAATTAAAAAATGACAGCCGGCTCAAGCCCCTGGACACCAGCAGGTTCCAGCGCATACCGCCATACAATATTGAGGCAGAGGAATCACTGCTGGGATCGATGCTAATATCCAGGGATTCCGTAGCTTCCATACTCCAGATAGTAAAAACCGAAGATTTTTACCGCAGTTCAAACCAGATGATCTTTGATGCTGTGCTGGAGATGTATACCAGGGGGGAGCCGCTGGATGCCATAACCATAGCCGACTGCCTCAAAAAAAAAGGCCAGCTGGAAGAGGTGGGCGGCAAGACATTCATCCACTCCCTTATAAGCAATATCCCCCTGGCGGCAAATTCGCAGTATTATGCCAGGATAGTCAGGAGTCATTCCATCCTAAGGAAGCTGATCTATGCCGCTACCGAGATCGCTACCATGGGATATGAGGTTCCTGAGGACCTGCCGGCAACAGTAGATAAGGCCCAGGAGCTGATATTTTCCATATATAAAGACCTTAATGAGGGCAGCAGCAGGAATTCTGTATCAGTGATGAAGGATATAGTATCTGAGGTATATGAACAGGTCGAGAGGCTGCATGAGGCAGGTTCAGACATATCAGGCATACCCACCGGCTTTTCAGATCTTGACCACTACTGTTCCGGGCTTCACAATTCCGACCTGGTAGTCATAGCTGCCAGGCCGGGTATGGGAAAGACTGCTTTTATCCTGGGAATGGCCAAGAACATCGCCCTTAAGGAAAAGATACCCATAGCTGTCTTTTCCCTGGAGATGTCCAAGCAGCAGGTAGCGCAGAGGCTGATGAGCGCCCAGTCCAGGATAGACCTGCAGAGGCTGAGAGACGGGAAAATAAGGGAGAATGAATGGACCAGGCTGGCCAGCGCCATAGAAAAGCTGGCAGAGTGCAAGATCTATATTGATGATTCCGCCTTCCTTACAGTAATGGATCTCAGGTCCAGGGCCAGGATGATGGCATCGACCTGCGGCATAAAACTGCTGATCGTGGATTACCTGCAGCTGATGCAGTCTACCAGCAATTATAGAGGCAATAAGGTGCTGGAGATAACGGAGATCTCGCAAAACCTGAAGAGCATCGCCAAGGAGCTGGACATCCCGGTAATAGCCGTATCCCAGCTTTCAAGGGAAGTGGAAAAAAGGGAAAAGAAGAGGCCCCAGCTGTCAGACCTGAGGGAATCTGGATCCATCGAACAGGATGCTGATATGGTGGCATTTATCTACAGGGATGAATACTATGATGAACAGTCCAGCAAAAAGGGGCAGGCGGAACTCATAATAGCCAAGCACAGGAATGGGCCCACGGGCAGCTTGAACCTTCAGTTCGACAAGAGGTATGCGCTGTTCTCTAATCTGTCAAAAAATATTCAGCCGGAAAAATAGAGGTGAGCAAGATGTCCAGCATAGCCGTTCTGGGTTTTCAATGGGGAGATGAAGGAAAAGGAAGGATAGTAGACCTGCTTTCGTCAAAAGTGGATATGGTAGTGAGGTTTCAGGGAGGAAACAATGCCGGCCATACTGTTATAAAAGGCAAAGAGGTGTTCAAGCTTCACCTGATACCTTCGGGCATATTATATCCGGAAGTGACCTGCATAATAGGGGACGGAGTGGTGCTCAACCCCGCTGTCCTTATAGAGGAGCTCGATGAACTGGAGAAAAAGGGAATAGACACCAAAAATCTCAGGATAAGCTGCAAAGCCCATATGGTAATGCCTTACCATATGGTGCTGGATAAGGCCAGGGAGCACAGGCTGGGAACATCAAAAATAGGAACCACCCAAAAAGGGATAGGCCCGGTATATTCCGACAAGGCTTCAAGGTCGGGCATAAGGACCCAGGACCTTCTGGACATCAAGATATTCAGGGCCAAGCTGGAAGAGGAGCTGGCGCTGAAAAATTCCATCATAGAAAAAGTATACGGCATGGAAACGCTTGATATAGATGACATTTATGAGGATTATATGCTTTATGCCGAAAGGATCGGGGACTACATAATCGATACCACTCATATGATAAACCGGTTTTTAGACGGTAATAAGAGCGTACTTTTCGAAGGAGCTCAGGGGACCATGCTTGATATAGACCAGGGCACATACCCCTATGTGACTTCTTCATCCACCACTGCAGGAGGCGTATGTGTGGGTTCCGGGATCGCGCCGGGCAGGCTTGATGATATAATAGGCATAGTAAAGGCTTATACCACAAGAGTCGGTTCAGGACCATTTCCTTCGGAACTGGAAGATGATACCGGGAAGCATCTCAGGGAGAAGGGCCATGAATTCGGCACCACTACCGGAAGGGCCAGGCGCTGCGGCTGGCTTGATACCATGGTACTTAATTATTCGGTCATGCTTAATTATCCGGACAGTATAGCCTTAACCAAACTGGACATATTGTCGGGACTGGATAGTATAAAAATATGTTATGCCTATGAATATGAGAACCAGACTTATGATTACCTGCCCTGTAACCAGACCATACTCCACAAATGCAGTCCGGTATATACGGAGATGGAAGGCTGGAAGCAGGATATAACAGCTGTAAAGAATTTTGAGGATCTTCCCATACAGGCGCAGAGATATGTAGAGAAGATAGAAGGATTGCTAAGGGTGCCAGTTTCCATGATAAGCGTGGGGCCGGAAAGAAACCAGATAATAATAAGGGACAAAAGCCTTAAGAGAAAGCTGTTTGATTCCGGGAGCAGGTCTACCCTCATAGTCTAAACAAGATCAAGAGACCCAGGGGAGGAAATTGAAAGTCCTAATAATAGGAGGCGGCGGCAGGGAACACTGCCTTGCCTGGAAGATATCCAGAAGCGATGATGTGGAAAAAATATTTGCTGTTCCCGGAAACCCGGGCATGGAAGGGATCGCCCGGTGTATCGACATGGGAACAGCAAAAAAAGATTTTAAGGGATTAGCCCACCTGGCCGAGGCAGAAGGCGTGGATATGATAGTAGTGGGACCTGAAGCGCCCCTGGTCGATGGCATAGCCGATTATATGAAAGGCAGGGGCCTGGTCACTTTCGGACCCTCCCGGGATGCAGCCATGCTGGAGGGAAGCAAGGCATTTGCCAAAAGTCTTCTTAACAAATACGGCATCCCTACTGCCCGGGCGAAAGTTTTCCCTGCAGCCGCATATGACATGGCCAGGGACTATATAAGGGGCCAGGATAGATTCCCCCTGGTCATAAAAGCGGACGGACTGGCAGCGGGAAAAGGCGTTTTGATAGCAGAGGATATGGAAGAAGCCCTCAAAGCCCTGGATGAATGCATGATAAAAAGGATTTTTGGGGATGCCGGAAGTACGGTTATGGTGGAAGAATTCCTTTCGGGATATGAGATGTCCATACTCTGCCTTTGCGATGGTAAAAAGATCATCCCCATGGAGCTGGCCCAGGACTATAAAAGGATCTTTGACGGGGACAAAGGCAAGAACACGGGAGGAATGGGAAGTTACAGCCCTGTGCCCATGGTAGACGAAAAAGTATACAGGAAGGCAATCGATAATATAATCTATCCCACAGGAGAAGCTCTGCTCAGAGAAAATATTGATTACCGGGGAGTGCTATATGCGGGAATAATTGTAAGCGGCGGCGAACCTTACCTGCTGGAATATAACTGCAGGTTCGGGGACCCTGAGACCCAGGCAGTCCTTCCCCGGCTGAAGGATGACCTGGCGCCCATACTTTATGAGTGCTCCAGGGGAAGCCTGGGAATTGACAGCCTTTCCTGGGATCCGCGATGCTGCGTTTGCGTGATAGCGGCATCAAGGGGATATCCGGAATCATCTTCCGCAGGCGATATAATATCGGGTCTGGACGAAGAAGGCAGCATAGATGATATCATAGTATTCCATGCCGGCACAAAGAGAGAAGAAGGAAATATCGTTACAAACGGGGGAAGGGTACTGGGGGTAACAGCCCTGGGAAGCGACTTCGGCAAAGCAAGGAAAAAGGCATATGATGCCATGGAGAAAATAAGTTTTGACGGCATGCAGTACAGGAAAGACATTGCCGGCAGGGCAGAGGAGGATTTTTATGGAAAGAGTTAAGGACAGGGTGGGAATCGTCATGGGAAGCGCATCTGATGAACCAGTCATGAAGAAAGCCATGGACACCTTAAGGGAATTCGGGATCGAGTACGAGGTACATATACTGTCTGCCCACAGGATGCCCAATAAGACCAGGGAATTTGCCTCGAATCTGGAAAAAGCCGGAATAAAGGTCATAATAGCAGGGGCCGGAAAGGCTGCCCATCTTCCCGGGGTGATCGCTTCATATACCATTTCGCCTGTAATAGGCGTACCCATAAAGACTTCGGACCTGGGAGGGATGGATTCTCTTCTGTCCATAGTCCAGATGCCGCCAGGAGTACCGGTAGCCTGTGTGGCCATAAACGGCGCTAAAAATGCAGCGCTCCTTGCCCTGGAGATCCTGGCGCTGTCAGACAGTGAGACAGCCCGGAAACTGGAAGGATTCAAGAGGGATCTTGAAGGAGCCTGACCGGGGGCCTCGTCTTTAGGGCAGTATGGCTGATATTAAAAAAATATTAAATTTAGCCCGGGCATATTATCTTAATATCCTATTTCTGGTAATATTCCAGTTGGAAAAATAAGATATGCATGAGAAAGGTTTTTTCGGTTGTGGGAAGCACAAAAATAGAAGTAAGGGATTATGGTTTTTATTACGGCACAAACAAGGTGCTAAGCGGTATATCCATGGACATACCAGAGAATTCCATTACCGCTCTTATCGGACCTTCTGGATGCGGGAAGTCAACATTCCTGAGGACATTTAACCGCATGAACGACCTGCTGCCGGGCACAAAAGTTGACGGCGATATAGTGATAGACGGTATGAATATATACAAAGACAATATAGATGTAGTGGAGCTGAGGAAAAAGATAGGCATGGTATTTCAGAGACCCAATCCCTTTCCCAAGACCATATATGACAATATAGTCTACGGACCCAGGCTTCATAAGAAACACTCAAAGGCAGAACTTGACAATATTGTAGAGGAGAGCCTGAAAAAAGCAGCGCTCTGGGATGAAGTAAAGACTAAATTAAACACTAATGCGCTTGACCTTTCCGGAGGCCAGCAGCAGAGGCTCTGCATTGCCAGGGTACTGGCGGTAGAATCTGATATAATCCTTATGGACGAACCAGCCTCAGCGCTTGACCCCATTTCCACCCAGAAAATAGAAGACCTTATAGATGAACTGAAGCAGAACTATACCATAGTAATAGTGACCCATAATATGCAGCAGGCTGCCCGTGTCTCACAGAAGACGGCATTTCTGCTGATGGAGACTTTCGGCAACCCTTCGATCCTGATAGAATATAGCGACACCAATAAGCTTTTCACCAATCCCAGCGATAAGAGGACAGAGGATTATATAACCGGAAGGTTTGGATAGGCTCCTGGAGCCCTCATCTACAGTTTCCCCGTACGTGGATAAAAAAGCAGTATGGGGGATTATCTTATTTATTTTGACATCTGTTATTTCATACAATATAATACCCAAATCAAATGCCATTTGACAATAGGAATGCCGGCCAGATCCGCCGGCAAAAGACAGCTAGTAACGGGGTGTAGTATCCATGAAAGAATACCGTCTGACAAAAGAAGGATATGATAAGCTCATAAAAGAGCAAGAGGACCTTATAAACAATAAAAGGAAAGAGATCGCCGAGAGATTAAAGGATGCCAAGGACAATGCCGGCGACCTTTCAGAAAATACTGAATATGAATATGCCAAAACTGAGCAGGCCTTCATAGAGGGGCGGATAGAGCATATAAACGAGATACTCAGAGACCATGTCATAATAAATGGAAATGATAAAAAGGGTATCGCAGATATCGGCTCCACAGTAGAAGTAAAGGACCTTGAAACTAATAAACAAAGTAAATTTTTCCTGGTCAGTTCAGTTGAATCTGACCCCGAAAACCATAAGATATCCGACGAGTCCCCCATGGGCAGGGCTCTCCTGGGCAAGAGATCTGGAGACGAGACAGAGGTCAAGACACCCCAGAAAGTCTTAAAGCTCAAAATAGTCACAGTAAAATAGCGCATATATCTGCTGGTATTTTAATATCCCCCGATATAGACCGATAATCATGAATATGGATGATAATAATAGTAAAAATATTTTAGATGATAAAGCGGAATATCTCCTGGAGACAGAGCAGCCCCTGGCAGAAGCCCTTAAGCTGAAACTTGATAAAGTAAAAAAGCTAAAGCAAAGCGGCAGGGAGCTTTATGCTTCCAAGTTTGACAGGGATACCGCCATAGCAGAGATCAGGGAAAAATATTCCGGTCTTGCCACGGGAGAGAAAGCCGAAGGCATATTCAAGATCGCCGGAAGGATAATGATATTCAGGAGGCATGGCAAGGCTACTTTCTGCGATATCCAGGATGCCACCGGAAAGATGCAGCTGTTTGTAGGCCAGGGGAGCATCGGTGATGAAAAATATGCCCAGTTTGTGGACGAGCTTGATATCGGGGACTGGATAGGCGTGGAGGGTACAGTATTCGTGACCCGGACCGGGGAACTATCTTTAGGGGTCAAAGACTTCAGGCTGCTTAGCAAGTCGGTAAGGATACTTCCGGAAAAATGGCACGGACTTAAGGATAAGGAGCTGAGGTACCGCCAGAGATACCTTGATTTCATGGTAAACCCCGATGTCAGGAAAGTATTCCAGACCAGGGTAAAAGCCATAAGCGCTTTAAGGAGGTTTATGGATGACAGGGGCTTTATGGAAGTGGAGACCCCCATGCTCCAGCCCATACCCGGGGGAGCGGCGGCACGTCCTTTCATAACCCATCATAATGCGCTTGATATAGACCTGTATCTCAGGATCGCTCCCGAGCTCTACCTTAAAAGGCTGGTCATAGGCGGTTTTGAGAAAGTCTATGAGGTAAACCGGAACTTCAGGAATGAGGGGATATCATATAAGCATAATCCGGAATTCACCATGGTGGAGTTTTACCAGGCTTATTGTGACTATAATGACCTGATGGACCTGACAGAAGAGCTTATAAAATATGTGGCCATGGAGTCTGCAGGCACCCTTAAGCTTAAATACCGTGGTGATGATATAGACCTGGAGGGAGACTGGGGCCGCTTCACCATGCTGGAAGCCATAAGCCATTTCGGCCATATAGATATAGGCCTCGGTACCAGCACGCGGGAGCTTGGATCAATATGTGAAAGACTTGATATAGAGAAGGGTAAAGATAACGGAAAAGGCAGGCTTATAAACGAGATATTTGAGGCAGTGGTGGAACCAAAACTCATCCAGCCTACTTTCATAAAGGACTATCCGGTCGAGATATCGCCCCTGGCAAAGAGAAAACCGGATAATGACCGTCTGACCGAGAGGTTTGAGCTGTTTATCGGGGGAGAGGAGATGGCCAATGCTTTTTCAGAACTCATCGACCCCGGCGACCAGCTGCAGAGGTTCAGGAAACAGGCAGAAAGCGCCGATGAAGAGGAAAGGATAACCGGGAAAATTGATGTGGATTTTATCAAGGCCCTGGAATACGGCATGCCTCCTACAGGGGGCGAGGGTATAGGCATTGACAGGCTGGTAATGCTGCTGACAAACAGTGAGTCAATAAGGGATGTGATCTTATTCCCGCTCTTAAGGCCGGAGTGATGATCTAACAGGTAGAATAGCTATGAAATGTGATTTCTGTAAAAAAAATATTGCCACCATACACCTGATAAGGGTGCAGAACGACGATGTGGAAAAAGTAAATATCTGCTCCGAATGCGCAAGGGGCTTTTCTTTTTTTACCCAGGATGATTTCTACAAAGACCTGAGCAATATACTGTCAAGGATATTCCAGTCCGAACAGGGAACCATTTATGAGGGCAGGCTGCAGGATCCGCTGGGCAAGATCGACACACAGAAGAATAGGAGCTGTCCTTTCTGCGGTACGGACCTGAAAAGCATAAAGAAGAACGGCAGGATGGGTTGTCCCCACTGCTACAGCGAGTTCAGGAGTATCCTGCTTCCTATCGTAAAGGATATACACACCGATATCGAGTACAGGGGCAAGATACCCGAGACCGTGCCCAGGCAGGTAAAACTGGAAAAGAGCATAAGCGATCTTCGGAAAAGACTGAAACGGGAGATAATCGTAGAGAACTTTGAAGAAGCTGCCAGGTTAAGGGACAAGATAAGACAATTGGAGAAAAACATCTATGAATAGACCTGGAAGCGGCACTCCCGGCAGCATTTCCCAGGATCCATCCATCATACTCAGCTCCAGAGCCGGCATATCCCGAAACCTTTCAAACTATAAGTTTCCCTCCTCCTCCAGCAATGAGGAAAAAAACCAGGTGATCAATATGATAAAAAGCAGCACCAAAAGGACAGAGGGATTAAGGGAATTATGCTGCCTCAGGCTGAACCGGATGACCAGGGTGCAGAGGCAGGTACTTTTAAGTGATTACCAGATCGAGGAGGATTTCATATCCAGCCTGACCGGAAGGGCGCTTATGGTCTTTCCCAGGTCTTCCATCAGGGATACGGCTACAGCTATACCGTTGTGCTGGGACGATCACCTGAAGATACAATGTGCCGCGCCCGGCAATACCATAAGCATGGTATATGAAAAAGCTTCAGGCATAGAGAAGGTATTTGAGACAAAACTTAACTTTTCCTTTAGCAGCCAATGGGGGTATCTTACATCCAATCCTGCCAGCCTTGGTACTGCCCTTGAGATATCGCTGCTGGTGCACATGCCTGCACTGGCTATAAGTCCGGGTATTGCCGAGTTCATGAAAAACCTTTCACGGGTGGGCTGTGCCATAAGCGGGTATTCAGACAGCAGCCCCGAAGCCGCCGGAAATATCTTCAGGATATCCAGTTCAAGGACACTGGGCAAGAGCGAGGAAGAGATAGTTGAAGAAATGAATGCAATTTGCTTAAATATAGTTGACGAGGAAAAAGGCGCCCGCCGGCAGCTTTTAAAAAAGGACCGGCTGGGAGCAAAGGATAATGTCTATAGGTCATATGGATTGTTAAAGTATGCAAGGATATTATCTTTTGAAGAAGCTCTTGAACTTTTGTCCATCCTGAGGCTGGGACTAGATCTGGGGATTATGGGAAAGATCAGAGATTTTGATTATTTTGAGATAATCAATATGGTGGGTGATGCCCATGTGATCTCAAGTTTTGAGATGGATGATAAGGCCTCCGAAGATGAGATAGACCTTAAAAGGGCCGCACTTATTAGAGATATTATACTAAAGGATTAAGATAATATGTTTGAAAGATTTACAGAGAGAGCCAGGAAAGTAGTTGTCAAAGCCCAGGATGAAGCCCGATTTCTCAAGCAGAACTATATCGGCACCGAACATATACTACTGGGCCTGATAGATGAAAAAGAAGGGATAGCCTCCAGGGTTTTCCAGGAACTGGGCATCTCCATAAATGATGTGAGGGCTGCCATAAGGGATGTAGTTACCGAAGGGACTTCAGAGTCCTATGAGCATATACCCTTTACTCCCAGGGCCAAAAAGGTCCTGGAGCTTTCTTTGAGGGAAGCCCTGCAGATGGGGCATAATTATATCGGTACAGAACATATACTGCTGGGACTGTTGCGGGAAGGCGAGGGCGTGGCTGCCAGGGTCCTTAACAGCCTGGGCGTCACACTTAACAGCGTAAAGATGAAAGTAAAAGAAATACTTAACAGCCAGTCTCCATACGGGGAGCCAAAAGACGAGACAAGATCCAGCATGCCCAGGAAGACGCTTAAGATGTTAAACCAGTTCGGCAGGGAATTGACCCTGCTGGCTACTGAGGGCAAGCTTGATCCGGTCATAGGCAGGAAAAAAGAGATAGACCGGATAATACAGATCCTTTCCAGGAGGACTAAGAACAACCCCATCCTTATTGGTGAATCCGGCGTGGGGAAGACTGCCATAGTAGAAGGCCTGGCCCAGTATATTATTACGGCCAAGGTCCCTTCCAATCTTTCCGATAAAAGGATATTCACTCTGGACCTGGGCGCGCTGGTAGCAGGCTCCCGGTACCGGGGAGATTTTGAGGAAAGGCTCAAGAAGGTCCTGGCCGAGATAAAGGATAATGGAGACATCATCCTTTTTATCGATGAAGTCCATACGCTGGTGGGTGCCGGTGCTGCCGAGGGCGCTATAGACGCTGCCAGCATACTCAAGCCCATGCTGGCCAGGGGAGAGATACAGACTATAGGCGCTACTACTATAAACGAATACCGTAAATATGTGGAGAAAGACAAAGCACTGGAAAGAAGATTCCAGCCTATTTTCGTGGAAGAGCCGTCGGTTTTTGAGACAATAGAGATACTCAAAGGCCTGAAGCCAAGATATGAGAAATTCCACGGGCTCACCATAACTGATGATGCCATAACATCTGCCGCCAAACTTTCCCAGAGGTATATAAGCGACAGGTACCTTCCGGACAAAGCTATCGACCTTATAGACGAAGCCAGTTCCAAGGTAAGGGTAAGGACACTTATGACTCCTCCGGACCTGAAAGAGCTGGATGCCAGTTTAAAAAGCATAATCAGGGAAAAAGACCAGGCCATAAAGGACCAGGATTTTGAAAAGGCAGCCCAGTTAAGGGATAAGGAAAAGCAGATGGTAAGGGAGAGGAAGGAAATTGAAGATCAGAAGAGCCGTTCCAGTAAAACAAAAAAGGAACAGGTGGACGAAAATGAAATAGCGGAAGTGCTGTCAAACTGGACCGGAGTCCCTGTATACAAGATGACATCCAGCGAATCTTCCAGGCTTATGAAAATGGAAGACGAACTCCATAAGAGGGTAATAGGCCAGGACCAGGCCATAACCACCGTTTCCAAAGCCATAAGGAGGTCACGTTCAGGCCTCAAGGACCCCAAAAGACCCATTGGTTCCTTTATGTTCCTGGGCCCTTCCGGAGTAGGAAAGACCGAACTTGCCAAGACTATTGCCGAGTTTTTGTTTGACAGGGAAGAGACGCTTATCCAGGTGGATATGTCAGAATATATGGAAAAGCATTCTGTTTCCAAACTCGTGGGATCGCCTCCGGGATACGTAGGCTATGATGAGGGAGGACAGCTTACCGAGATGGTAAGAAGGAAGCCCTATAGCGTAGTACTCCTTGATGAGATAGAAAAGGCACATCCCGATGTCTTCAATATACTGCTGCAGATATTTGAGGACGGCCATCTTACCGATTCCCAGGGCAAGCGGGTAGATTTCAAGAATACAGTAATGATCATGACTTCCAATCTGGGAGCCCGGGAAATACAGAAAAATAATCCTCTGGGCTTTAAAAAGATCGACATGGAAGACCTTTCCTATGAAGAGATAAAGGAAAAGGTCATGAGCGCCCTTAAAAGGGTTTTCAGGCCGGAGTTTTTAAATCGGGTGGATGAAGTTGTGGTATTCCATAAATTAAGCCAGGACCAGGTATTTAATATCATGGACCTTATGATGTCCAGGGTAGCCCAGGCGCTGGAACTCCAGGGGATAGGTATAGAGATAAAGAAAAGTGCCAGGACGCTGCTGCTGGAGAAGGGCTATGATCCTGCCATGGGTGCAAGACCCATGAGGAGAGCCATCCAGAAGCTTGTAGAAGACCCCATATCAGAGAAGATAATCTCAGGAGAAGTAAAAGCGGGCCAGGTAGTGATAGCCAAAGCCAAAGACGGGGAAATGAAGTTTGAAATAAAGAAACTTACCAGCACCGGCAGCGTCTTAAAAGTATAGTTTTTGGTAACAGTATTTGCATATAATTGTTATAATTGAATCATTGGTATACGGAATACTTTTAAGGCGATGAATAATAAGAATCATGAAGGGATGCTGCTGGAGTGCTTGAAAAGGATAGCTCCAGGGACGGATATAAGGCTTGGTATCGAATATATCCTCCAGGGAAAGACAGGGGGGCTGGTAGTAATCGGTGATTCCGAGGAAGTACTGAGACTGGTAAACGGCGGATTCTATATAGGCTGCGGTTTTTCTCCCAATAAATTCTATGAACTGGCAAAGATGGACGGGGCTATAATCCTTTCCTCCAATGCCAGGCGCATATTATATGCCAATACCCATCTTTTCCCCAATCCTGACATAAAGACTTCCGAGACCGGGACCAGGCACCGTACAGCTGAAAGAGTGGCAAAGCAGACTGATACCCTGGTGATATCCATATCCCAG